>NZ_QSQJ01000042.1:0-36847 GCF_003436715.1 Prevotella sp. TF12-30
AGCGAGTGCAAAAGTACTAACTATTTTTCATTCCACCAAATTTTTCGAGAAGAAAGTTGTATTTTTCTTTCAGATTTAACACTTATAAACACTTTTCACATTTCAAATCCTTTCTTCTCCTTATTATATATATACGCGCGAAAGAACACCAGCCTTTATTGAGCCTCCAAATAGAGAACACGAGAAGACCAATCGTTCTTTTTACCCCAGTCAACATTATGCTCCAATGGCATTTCCAAGCCATGTTCCATCAAATACTTGCCAGAATATGACTTACCCTCGCAAGCCAAAGGAGTATTATCGATAACATCAAGCTCACGTACCTTATACATCTTGTTTGCATCCAGACCAGCCATCTTAACGATAGGAAGGTGCGCATTATAGAAGTTAGCAAGCTTCCACCAGTAGAACACAGCCTTATCCTTAGCCTCACTTACATACATGATAGAAGACAGGCCCTGGTTGTCGTATGGAGAAACCAAACGGTAAAGATCGCCAAACTGAACAACAGGACGAATCTCCTTGTATTCAGAGATAGCCTTTCGACAGAGAGCCTTCTCCTCATCCGTCATATTCTTTGGCTGGATTTCCATTCCAAGACGTCCGCTCATAGCTACATCAATACGATACTTTAAAGAAGTAGTGCGGAATACGGTATGGTTTGGCACAGCAGAGATATGACTTGCCATGGCGATGGCTGGGAAGAAATAGCTGGTTCCATACTGCATATAGATACGCTGCAGGGCATCCGTATTATCACTTACCCAGAACTCATCGAAACCACGGAGGCATCCCCAGTTGGCACGAGCACCACCACTGGCACAGCACTGGATAATGACATTCTTGTACTTAGCACGGATACGATCGATAACCTTGGCAAATCCCTGATGGTATGCGATATAGAGATGACTCTGATCAGCGGCAGAAAGATACTGACTACCATGATTCATGATGGCCATATTGGCATCCCACTTGATGTAGGCAATCTCAGGATACTTAGTAAGCAAATCATCTACTACACCAAATACGAAATCCTGCACCTTTGGATTACCGAGATCAAGAACCAGCTGAGTGCCACCACGACCAACTACCGCATCACGCTTAGGCGCCTTGATCACCCAATCAGGATGCTTCTCGTAAAGTTCACTCTTGGTATTAGTCATTTCCGGCTCAATCCAGATGCCGAACTTCACACCATTCTTCTTGGCATCACGAAGCAGGCCTTCGATACCGTCAGGCAATTTTTCGGTATCTACTACCCAATCGCCCAAAGCAGTATTATCTCTCTTGCGAGGATATTTCTTTCCGAACCATCCATCGTCCATTACGAAGAGCTCACCACCCATGCTATGAATATCAGCCATCATCTGATCCATACCCTTCTGGTTGATGTCGAAGTAAACACCCTCCCAAGAGTTCAAGAGGATATCACGCTCCTGATCACCATGAGCAAGCACGTACTTACGACCCCACTTATGGAAGTTGCGGCTAGCACCGCTCAAGCCCTCATTGGAATAAGTAAGCGCAAGAGCAGGAGTCTTGAAAGTTTCACCCTTCTTGAGATGATATTCTGAATTCTGCTCATTAATACCAGCAAAGAAATAATGATATTCTGTATCATCAGTTACAGTCTTAAGCTTATAGTTTCCGCTATAGGCAAGTGCAGCACCTATAACGGCACCCGTATTCTCCTGTCCCTTTCCGTTGAGAGAGAACATCACCTCGGCATGATCGGTATGAGAATTACGCACACCATCATTGTTACGGATGACAAACTCGCCTGGCTGCAACTTCTCATGACTCAACTGAGCCTCAGCAGCCCATGTGCCAGAGAGATGACTCATCCATATATCGCCACGACGGATAGGAAGCATAGCTGATGCAAAGGTAGTCAGAGTAACAGTACCCTTTTCACCATTGTTGATTTCAGTCCAAGCCTCAATCATATCCACATCCTTATAGGCACGGTACTTCAGATCCACCTTGATATTATAAACAGGATCCTTGAGATGGATGGTAGTAACTGTGGCATTAGCCTCCTGCTTCACATCGCTACCGGTAGCCACGAGAGCAGTAGAAAGATTACCATCGCTGTGACGCATGGCGAGTGCAGCTTCTACAGGAGTATTCAGACCGTATGCAGGATAAGCATCCATACGACCATTGGTAGCTACTGTGAGATTCTGCAAATCAGCAGCGTTCAGCTTAGAACCGAAATAGAGATACTGTGCAGGTTTTCCGTTCTCCACATCGAGGATGAGCGAAATCCCCTTACTGTTTACCGAAACCTGTTCTGCCATCGCAGGCATGGCGATGGTCATCAGCAAGAGTGCAAGTGATTTTAATTTCATCATATTTATTATATACGTTATTAGTTATTGCTATTGATAAGTTTTCGAATGCAAAAATAAGAAAATAAACAAGAACCACCAACCCTTTCTTGATTTATTTTTGGAATAAAGCATAAAAAGTCAAACATCAAGCAAATAAAGCAAATAGAAGAGCCGGAAGCAGGGATAAACACCCCAGATTATCACATCCATATCATAACAATCACTAAAAAAATCATTAAAGTCGGAATTTCTTAGTATCTTTGCCCCGCAAACATCATATATCATACAATCCAAAAGAGACAAAAGAAATAAAGCTATATGAAACTCAAAATACATTTCAGTCACAAGGAGGAACTTTGGAACTCCTGGTCGCATGCCGGAGGCATCCTGATGGGCGTTGTCGTAGGAGCCATCTTCCTTTATTGGTGTTTTACCATGCATAACGGATGGGCCACGGCGGGCATCATCCTCTACCTGTTCGGCATGCTGATGTCGTACATCGCATCTACCACCTACCACGCCATCTCTGCATGGAGCAAGTGGAAGGAGCGGCTGCGCAAATGGGATCATGCCGCCATCTACTGGCACATTGCCGGTTCTTACTCTCCTATCACCCTGATTGCGATGCGCGAACAAGGCTATTGGGGATGGAGCCTCTTTATCTTCATCTGGGCATGCGCCATTGCCGGAACTGTGATGAGCTTTGCCAAGCTCAAGGACCACAGTAATCTGGAGACGCTCTGCTTTGTGGGTATGGGATTATCGGTACTTGTCGCATTCAAGCCTCTGATAGATTCCGTATCCCCAGCCACGGTTATCTGGATTATCGCAGAGGGCGTCTGCTACATCACGGGTGCCGTGTTCTACAGTATCAACAAGAAGAAATACATGCACTCCGTGTTCCACTTCTTCGTCCTGGCAGGTAGCGTCTGCCACATCATCGCCGTTTGGGACATTCTGATGAAATATATCTAAACGACTCAAGAATAGAAACCAAGAATAAGAATCAAGGCATCGAAAAGTGAAGGCTTTTCGATGCCTTTGCTCTTTAGAAAAACATCTTTTTTCTTTTATGAACGATACCCTTGCCTTTTTATAATAAGGTGATAATGTTAACATTACGTTAAAGTCTGAAAATAATTGCTCAAAAGTTTGGTACTTATCGCAGAAAAGCACACCTTTGCAGTGTTCTATTGAAGTAGTACACTAAAACATTAAAGATTATGATACAGATTAAAGACATTGATTTCAGATACCCAGGTAGCAAGCACCTTGTATTTAGAGATTTCTCTTTGGAACTCAAGGAGAACAACATTTATGGCTTGCTTGGTAAGAACGGTACTGGCAAGAGCACCCTGCTCTACCTCATCAGCGGATTGCTCCGCCAGCAACAAGGAACCGTTCTCGTGGATGGCATTTCGGCACAAGAACGCAAAGCCGAGATGCTGAAGGACATCTTCATGGTGCCCGAGGAATTTGAACTGCCCAACGTTTCCCTCGCCACCTACGTGAAGATGAACCAGGAGTTCTATCCAAACTTCTCGCAGGAAGTGCTGGACCGTTGCCTCAAGGATTTTGATTTACCACTTTCTCTCAAGTTGAACGAACTCTCGATGGGACAGAAGAAGAAGGTATTCATGAGTTTCGCACTCGCCACGGGTACCCGCTTTCTTCTGATGGACGAGCCAACCAATGGTCTCGACATCCCATCGAAGAGCCAGTTCCGTAAGGTCATCGCCAATAACATGACGGAAGACCGCACCCTCATCATCTCTACTCATCAGGTACACGATGTAGAGTCGTTGCTCGACTACATCATCATCATGAACCAGAGCCAGCTTCTGCTCGACGCTTCGGTTTCAGACATCTGCGAGAAATACACCTTCGAGTACCGCAACCCACAGGAGATGGACGACACCGTGCTATACGCCGAGCCAACCCTGCAGGGCAATGCCGCCATCTGCAAGCGACAGGAGGGTGAGCAGGAAACACAGATGAACCTGGAATTGCTCTTCAATGCAGTGATTAATGGAAAGTTAAACGATTAAAAACAGATGATTATGAATAATACTTTTGATTTCAATAGATTTAAGATGGTAATACGCTGGGATATTCTCAGTAATTGGAAGACCTACTTCCGCACCATGATAGGTTTGGCATTCGGCATCACATTACTTGCCCTCATCTGCCTCTGCACTTTTCGTAGCAGATCACTAAGTTCTATAGATGCAGAAAACTTATTCTTTGGAACTTATTCCGATGTAGTTTCTACCAATATTCTGATAGTATTCACCATCAGTTTCTACATATTTGTAGGAAATTGCTTCCGAAACATGAAAACGAAAATAAAGCGAGAGAACTTTTTGATGTTGCCTGCTTCCAACCTAGAGAAATACTTAGGTCGATTACTGAACATCACGGTAGGAGGCTTGCTTCTGACCCTTGGCGCAACCATCATTGCCGACTTTATCCAATTTCTATTCAGCTTTATCCTCACACCAGGGCTACATACTTCCATCACATGGAACTTTCTAACGTTCATCGGAAATGGATTTGTAGAAGTTAATAAAAGTGCGCTAGACTTTGAGGGGATGCTTTTTATGTTAATCAACGCCATTTTCGTCCACTCATTCTTTACGCTAGGAGCGACCTTCTTCCGTAAACACCCTATATTATCAACAACTTTCACAGGGCTACTTTTAATGCTTATTATTGGTTATGCCATCAATGGATTAGGTGAGGTTGGTGTGTTCAATTTCTTAGACCCAGTGTTTGTAAATGCCTATAGCCATGCATTCATCTTCGCTTATATAATTATATTCCTAGTTATATCAGCCTTCAACTATTGGGCATCTTACAAGCTCTTCACCCGCATGCAGGTTATCTGCAACAAGTGGATCAACATCTAAGAATTAAAAATTGAAGATTATGAATTTCAGTAACGATAAAGCAATATACGTACAGATAGCCGAGCGATTGAGCGATGAGATTCTGGCAGGCAAGTACAAGGAAGACGAGCGAATACCGAGCGTCAGGGAATACGCCGTACTACTGGAGGTAAATGCCAACACAACCGTGAAGGCATACGACCTGCTTGCCACCGATGAGATTATCTACAATAAGCGAGGCCTGGGCTACTTTGTTTCCGCTGGAGCCAAGAAGCAGATCAAAAAGACCCGCAAAAAGGAGTTTATGAAAGAAAGACTTCCGGAACTCGCCCGACAGATGCAGCTTCTCGACATCTCCATCGACGAAGTGAAGGAAGAGTTGGAGAAGAATCTCAAAAAGATAAGGATATGATGACACTATTTATTTTCAAAAGCATATTTTTAACTACTATCTTTGCCTTATATATAATAAGGTGGATATAATCACGTTTTTAAAAAATAGCTACGCTTGCAACTTTCAGAGAGTTGCAAGCGTCTAACGTTTTAAATTCATATCAATAAACAAGCGTATTATATGTCATTAATTCATCTAAAAGGCGTCAACAAGACCTATCAGGGTGCTCAGCCACTCCATGTGCTGAAGGGCATCGACCTCGACATCGAACGTGGCGAGTTCGTCAGCATCATGGGTGCTTCCGGCTCGGGAAAATCCACCTTATTAAATATACTGGGTATTCTCGACAACTATGATACGGGCGAATACCGACTCAATGATGTGCTCATCAAAGACCTCTCGGAAACCCGTGCTGCCGAATACCGCAACAAGATGATTGGCTTCATCTTCCAGTCGTTCAACCTCATCTCGTTCAAGACAGCGGTGGAAAACGTGGAGCTTCCACTCTTCTACCAGGGCGTGAGCCGCAAGAAGCGCCACGAACTGGCGATGGAATATCTCGACAAACTGGGCTTGAAGCAATGGGCCAACCATTATCCTAACGAGATGTCGGGAGGACAAAAGCAGCGTGTAGCCATCGCCCGTTCCCTCATCACCAAACCAGAAATCATCCTTGCCGATGAACCTACCGGAGCTCTCGACTCCAAGACAAGCGTAGAGGTGATGGACCTACTGAAAGAACTGCACCAGAAAGAGGGAATGACTATCGTGGTGGTAACCCACGAAAGCGGTGTTGCCAACGAGACCGATAAGGTTATCCATATCAAGGACGGACTCATCGGAAGCATCGAAGACAACAGAGACCATCATCTCGTATCGAAAGACTACGTGAAATAACTTTGAACTTGGAACATGAGAGAATTAATCAAAGAAATATGGAGCACGTCGAAGCGCAACAAGCTCCGCACTTCGCTCACGGGATTTGCCGTTGCCTGGGGTATCTTCATGCTGATATTCCTGCTGGGTGCCGGCAACGGACTGATTAATGCCCAGTTGCAGCAAAGCACCCGATTCCTAGCCAACTCCATGCGAGTATTCCCGGGCGAAACCTCCAAGGCTTACAAGGGACTGAAGGAAGGCAGAAGCATCACGCTCAACGACAGGGACATCCTCATCAGCAACCAGACCTACGGCCAGTACGTGGATGATGTGGGTGGAAGACTGGAACAGTATAACGTGAACATCAATTACGGCGATAATTATGTGGCAAGCCAGTCGTTGGTGGGTGTGGCTCCTACACATCCCAAAATCGACAAGACGGAGCTGATTGCCGGACGATTCATCAACGAAATCGATATGAAGGAGCAGCGCAAGAATGTGGTGCTGAGCCGAAGCCAGGCCAAGGAACTCTGCAAAGACTACCGTTCGCTGGTGGGCAAGAACGTAAAGATCAGCAACCTCAACTTCCAGGTGGTAGGAATTTACAAGGATGATGAATCGCGCAACAATACCGAAGCCTTCATCGCCTACTCCACCATCAAGACCATCTATGCCAAGGGCGATGATGCAGGAAGCCTGGAGTTCACCATCAAGAACCTGAAGACCCAGGAGGATAACGAGCAGTTTGAGAAGAACTATCGTGCCAGCATCAACAACAACCATCAGGCAGCACCTGATGACGACCGCACCATCTGGCTCTGGAACCGATACATGGACAATATCCAGATGAACCAGGGAATCGCCATCATGCAGACGGCACTCTGGATAGTAGGTCTGTTCACCCTGCTGAGCGGCATCGTGGGCGTAAGCAACATCATGCTCATCACCGTGAAGGAACGAACCCGAGAGTTTGGCGTAAGAAAAGCCATCGGTGCCAAACCTTGGTCGATACTGAAGCTCATCATCACCGAGAGCATCATCATTACCTCATTCTTCGGCTACATCGGAATGGTCTGCGGCGTGGCGGCAAACGAAATCATGGATGCTACCATCGGCCACACCACCGTAGATACCGGACTGTTTAAAGCCGCCATGTTTGTGAACCCTACGGTGGGCCTCGGCACCTGCATCGGTGCTACCATCGCCATCGTCATCGCAGGCACCATCGCCGGACTCATCCCAGCCATCAAGGCTGCAAGAATCCGACCGATAGAGGCGCTGAGAGCGGAATAATGATTAATGAGTAGTGATTAATGTTTAATTAGGCTTACACCTTATTATATATATAGACTAGGCTATGCGATTAGATTTAGATACATATAAAGAGATTCTCGACACCATCACGAGGAACAAGAGCCGCAGTCTGCTTACGGGCTTCGGCGTGTTCTGGGGCGTGTTTATGCTCATCGCCCTGATGGGTGGCGGCCAGGGACTGAAGGAGATACTGCAAAACAACTTCGCAGGCTTCGCCACCAACACCGCCATCATCTGGGCGCAGAACACCACCAAGCCCTACAAGGGATTCAACAAGGGGCGTTCCTGGCAGATGGAAGAGAAAGACCTGGAGCGACTGCGCCATAGGGTGCCCGAACTCGATGTCATCACCCCGCTGCTCTTCGGAGGCAACAAGTCGGTGGTGTTTGGCGACAAGAAATTCAGTGGAAGCACGCAGGGCGTGAATCCCGATTACGCCCAGGTTTCCGCACCTAAAATGTTTTACGGCAGATACATCAACGAGATGGATGTGCGCCGCCAGCGCAAGGTTTGCGTCATCGGCAAACAGATTTACAAGACCCTCTTCCCTGGCGGCGGTGACCCATGCGGCAAGAGCGTGCGAGTGGATTCCACCTATTACACGGTGGTGGGTGTAGATTACCGCTCGGGAAATGGCGTGAACTTCGGCGGTAGAGCCGACGAAACCATCACCATTCCGCAAACCGTGCTCCGCACCGCCTACAACCGCGGAACAGCCATCGACATCATCGCCACCACCGGTAAGCCGGGCGTGGTGATGAGCAGCATCGCCCAGCGAATGCGTGAAACCATAGCCAGGGCCCATAACATCGACCCTTCAGACGAAAAAGGAATCATGGTGTTCAATACGGAGGTGCTCTTCCAGATGCTCGACAATCTGTTTAAGGGTGTCAACTTCCTCATCTGGCTGGTAGGTATCGGCACCCTTCTCGCCGGCGCCATCGGAGTTTCCAACATCATGATGGTAACGGTGAAGGAGCGAACCACCGAGATAGGCATTCGCCGAGCCATCGGCGCCACGCCGAAGATGATTCTCTCGCAAATCATCTCAGAGAGTATTATCCTCACCCTGGTGGCAGGCATGAGCGGCATCATCTTCGGAGTAGCCATCCTGCAGATGCTGGAGATGGCGAACACCACAGATGGTATTCTCACCGCCCACTTCCAAGTAGATTTCTGGACGGCCATCTCTTCAGCCATCCTCATCTGCATCCTAGGCGGTCTTGCCGGACTTGCCCCAGCCTGGCGAGCCATGAGCATCAAGCCGGTAGATGCAATGAGAGACGAATAAAAGAAAAATAAGATATAAAAGATATGAAAAAGTATTCAAAGTTGATAGTTGCGGCGATAGTCGCCTTGATTTTCATCGGAACCTTCGTGTTCCTTTATGAGAAATCACAGCCTAAGCCTGTGGAATATACCGAGTTTACCCCAAAGATGGGCGATGTGTTGAAAACCACGGTGATTACGGGTAAGATAGAGCCTCGCAACGAGGTGAACGTAAAGCCTCAGATCAGCGGTATCATCACCGAAATCTGCAAGCAGGCAGGTGATTTCGTGCAGGCAGGCGAGGTAATCGCCAAGGTAAAGGTGATTCCGGATATGGGGCAGCTCAGTTCGGCGCAGGCTCGTGTGCGCCTTGCCGAAATTAACCTGAAGCAGGCACAGGTAAACTACGGTCGCGAGGAACAGCTCTACAAGAAACAGCTGGTCAGCGCCGATGAGTTTGACAAGGTAAAACAGTCGTTGCAACAGGCAAAGGAGGAGAAGGTTGCCGCCCTGGATGCGCTCGAAGTAGTTCGTGATGGTGTTTCCAAGAGCAACGCCAGCGCCTCTTCCACCCTCATCCGTTCTACCATTTCGGGAATTATCCTCGATATTCCTGTCAAGGTGGGTAACTCCGTGATTCTTGCCAACACCTTTAATGATGGAACCACCATCGCCAGTGTAGCAAACATGAACGACCTCATCTTCCGTGGCAACATCGACGAAACCGAAGTGGGCAATCTGGTAGTGGGAATGCCGATGAAGATTACCATCGGAGCGATGCAGGACCTGAAGTTTGATGCCGACCTGGAGTACATTTCACCAAAGGCAGTAGAAAACAATGGTGCCAACCAGTTTGAGGTAAAGGCAGCCGTCCGCTCAGTAAAGGGTGGCAAGATCCGTTCCGGCTACAGCGCCAATGCTGAGATAGTATTGGCAAAGGCGAGCCACGTGATCACCGTGCCCGAGAGTGCCATCGAGTTCAGCGGCGACAGCACCTTTGTTTATATCGTAAAGGGCAGCGGCGAGAAGAAGACCTACGAGCGCAAGCAGGTAACCACCGGATTGAGTGATGGTGTGAACATAGAAATCAAGAAAGGTCTGAGCCTGAAGGACAAGGTAAGAGGTCCGCAGGTTGTGGCAGACAACAAGGATGATGAAGAATAATCTTAGCAGTATAGAATAAGTAGTAAAAGCCAAAGGGGGCATTTTGTGTTCATGCCCCCTTTGGCTTTTACTACTTATTAATAACGTTTAAAATATCCTGACGTATCTTCTCATTGGTACCATTCACCATATAACGTATCAAGCCATCCTCACCTAGGACGATGAAGAGAGGAAAACCGCCTGAGCCAACAAATTTCACGAAATAATTATCACCATAAAGATGAGTCCAATTGAAGCCACGTGCCTCCGTTATCTTCCTTACCTTATCAGCTTTCTCGAAGTTTACAGAGAGAAATATCACATTAGGATACTTATTCTTCCACTCCGAAAGGATAGGCATTTCTCGCAAACAAGGTCCACAGCCTGAATACCATGCGTTGATAACTACCTTATGTCCCTTGAGCGACTGTTCTGTCCAAAGTTTTCCGTTCAAATCGTGCAAAGTAAAGGAACCTGGCAACGGCTTGCCACACAATGCGTCAGTATTCTCGTTATGCCTCGTCAAAGACAACATCTGCTGATTGGTCTCTATTTGGTCTTCTATCTCTGATAGAGATTTCACTCTACTGCAAGGTATCTCATATTTTTCCCATTCCTTAGGTATAGTAAAGTTGGGATACATCGTAAAAATCATCAAGTTGCCATTTTCTCCATACTTGATGGCTGACATATACTTCACCTTCGATACATCCAAAGGCAAATCCTTGACATAGAAATGTCGATTCACCATTATACTAGGAGACAGCAAACTATCTGCTTGTTCCTGTACGACAGGAGTTTCCTGTGCGCTTGCTGCAAAAGGCATCATCGCCAAAAGCAACGCCATCATCATTTGTTTCATCATTTTCTTTTCCATTGTATATCTCTTTTATATGTTTCCTACATACTTATTCTTATTAGAAAATACGCAACTCTTACCATTGAGTAAACTAAAGGAACGCACTTTTAACTTTTATTCGTATTGGTAACTTGCCCTTTCATTCCTCTTTTTTTTGCAAAAGTACGAAAAAATAAAGAAACTACAACAGAATGTCTCTATAAAATTAGAAAAAAGCAGAACTTTCATCTGAACAAAGTTAAGTAGCGCTGCGCATTGCCTGTAGTTCTTTCTGAATCACAATGCAAAGATACAAACCTGAGAATCCGGCATTCACGGTTTCTCACGGTTATTCACGGTTTCTCACGGATTTTCTTTCTTTTTCTGATGATTAGCCCAAAAAGATGATTTATTCCAATGATAAAAGAGACTTGCTTATGACGGCTAAGTAACTTACTTAGGATAGCTAAGTGACTTGGTTACGATAGCTAAGTAACTTACTTAGGAATGACGGATGACACTTATGACACTTGTTTTCAGAAAAACTCTCTCACGTAGGCGGGCGGGAAGCTTTTCTGAAAAATTTTTCCTGCCCGCCCGCGTGAAGAAAGTTTTAGAAAACAAGTGTCATAAGTGTCACTGGTGTCACCAAGAACCTTTTCTGCCTTTTAGCAATACTCTTCCTTAAACCAAAGACGATAAATCGGATCTACAAATACAAAATCTGCTTTCTGCTTCTCTATGATATCCTTGTTCTGAAGAATCTTCTTGTTCTTAACTATCGTATTGGGATTACCCAGATTATACACCTGCTTCACTGCTTGTGATGAGAAATGCTGCTCACCATCAGCTATCGCCTTGAGCATCTCTATCTGGGTAGAACTGAGATTTTCCGTATCGTTCTGAAACATCGGGGTATTGATGTTCAATACCTGCTTGAGACCAAGAGAGAACACTTCTTCCGTCACCTCAGAAACCGTAAAGCTCCAAATAAAATAGCACAACTGCTGCAGATACCAGGAATGACACTCCACCACATCGCAAATCCTGCTGGCAAAAGATTCTGAAATTCGCTTGCCGGTCTTCTCAAAAGATGATAAGATAAAAGGAACCCAATGCTCCTTGGCTATCTTCTGCATGAAGATGACCTGTCCGAAACGATAGAACGGACTGTTGGAATTGTTGAAGATGTTGAGCATCATATTACGCTTGCTGCCATAAAGGCAATAAGAAGCCAACTGCTGCTGTTGCCATACTGAGCGCATCTTGCCCTCCATATCCTTATATTCCGGCAGATTAGCCAACTGCTGAAATTCATCAATGCACACGATAATCCTGATTCCCTTTTCCTTCGCCAGCAACTCAGGCAATTGGAGAATCGCCATCTTATCTCTTTCTTGCGGAACAAACTTCAGGTCGAAAGCCACAAAATCCGTAATCTGATCGTTAACTACTATCTGTGGAACTACACCCGTCAAGAACTTCTTGGCGTCCTCTATCCAACGTTCTATCTTGGAAGAAGCACAGGCTATGACCTGACTGGCAAAAGTGCGATAGAATTCTGCTTCCGAGCCGATACTGAAAGCATCTATATAGCAGATTCTCACCTCCTTGTCTTCCGCACTCAGTTCCGTCATCGCCTTCTTGACAAGCGACGATTTTCCCCATCGACGTGGAGAAATGAGCATCACGTTGATATGGGAAGCCAGGAGTTGCTTGAGCAAAGCCCTGTCTTCCGTTCGGTCGATAAAATTCTCTTCGGTAGCCAAAGTACCAAACTGAAAAGGAGATTGAAATACTGCCATATTCTTCTTATTAAATTCGTTTTATCTGCTTTATTACATTCGTACCACCTGCAAATATACAAAAAGTTACCCAAAGGTAACTTACCTTAGGGTAACTTTTAGTAATTATTAGCTGAGCTGATCTTAAAAACTTATTTCAACCTATGCAGCGGGCACATGATGAGCCTTCCCTCATCATCACGCAAGTGCATACCACTGCCTAGGCAATAGCGGAAGTGGCGGCACTGGGCGCACTCATCCTTGCGCATCCACTCTCGGTTGCGATAAGGGGCAAAACGATGCTGCCACACTTCCATAAAATCATCTTGGTAGATGTTGCCTTGATGATAATTGGAACGGATGCTGGCACAGGCAGAGATGGAGCCATCCACCAAAACGGAACCAACAGTTACGCCAGCTTGGCATGAATAGAAATGATTGCGGATATCGCCCTCGTAATTGCCCATAAAGCCCTCACAGCCGTAGCTGCAATCAATCAAGCCCTCCTTACGAGTAAGCTTGATAAAGTCTAAGATGCCACGGTATTCTTCGGGAGTGAGGTGCATATCGGGGTCGGTGGCTGCCCTACCCACTGGGAATACGGCTACGACTCGCCAGTGCTTGACACCTTTATCTATCAGGAATTGCTTGATGGCAGAGAGGTGGGGATAATTGCGACGATTCACACAGGTGAGGATGTCAAACTTAATCTCTGGATGAGCCACCAGCATATCTATCGCCTGCGAAACCATATCAAAGCTATACTTGTTGCCTCGCATCCAGTTGTGCTCCTCGCCCAATCCATCCATACTGATGGTCATGGCATGGAGACCAGCACGGAGCAAATCATTGAATTTCTGAGGAGTAAGATATAGGGCATTGGTCACCATACCCCAAGGGAAACCTTTCTGATAGATGGCTGCGCCACACTGGGCAATGTCTTCACGCATCAAGGGTTCGCCACCCGTTACGATGACAAACACTTGATGAGAATCGGTATGTTGCTTGATGTTGTCTAGTACTCGCAAGAAGTCTGCCAGAGGCATGTCTTGCTGCCCTGCCTTCACCTTGCAGTCGCTTCCGCAATGGCGGCAATGCAGGTTACAGCGCAGGGTACACTCCCAGAAGAGTTGGCGCAAAGGATGCTCCTTCACCTTCTGCTTATAGAGTTTTCTCCCAATCTCCAATGCCAAGCGACGGCGAAGGGATAAAGATTCAGGATTTGTCATACGACTACTTCTTTTTCTTCATCTTGCCATTGGCAGTAACCTCAAAAGAGCCCCAATCCCAAGTTCCTTCACCTTTTCCCACTTGCTCTACAGTGATATTTTCCGACTTGATGGTATCCGTGGCAAATTCACCACCATTGGCTCCACCATCTACATCTTCGAGAATCACTTTCAGTCGTTTCTCTTTATGAACCCAGTCGATGGTGCCATCCATGCTCTTTTCCTTGGTAACATAATCACCCTTGCTGTCGGTATAAGCTGAGTCTATTCGATAACTCCCTGCATTACCATAGTCCTCCACCACTACCGCCTTGATGCCCTTGATAGGGGTGCCATCTTCGGCAGTAACATTACCTTTAGCATGAAAAGAACTAGTTGGAGAGCCATACAAACAAGGTTCATCTTTTCCAAACTCACTACCGCAAGAAGAGAATCCCAGCAGCGACAAGAGTGTGGCTGCCAAAGCATTGTACCAATGCAAAAACTTCACTTTCATAATCTTCCCTTTTATATTAGTTATACTTCTACCAAGGAAACGCAGTAGAAGGAAAATATCCCCTCTGTGATGGGGATATTTAACCTTTTTTATCCGTTCTAGAGAGCATTTTATCTACCCATTATCTACCCAGCAGGATTTTCTTGATGTCGTTGAGCTTGTTCATTAGCAACCACCCATTTCTCCACCATACCATAGCTTAAACTTTGCCACATAGCTATTATATAAAAAATGCTCTTTACAATGTGGTATTGCAAATCTGCTTTCATCTTGTAGTAAGTTTTGCTCAATTACTCCATACGAAAGAAACAAAAACTTTCTTTTACATCTTTCTGATTCAATCATATTATGTTCTTGCAGATATATATGATATAAAACTAACCACGGCATAAAAAGATTAGGCATGGAATGGGAGATTCGCATACAATATTCCTTTGCTGTTTTGTTATCATGCAGATAAAAAGAAAGAACTCCAAGGCGAGCATAATCCTGCTCACTGGATATCGGAGTATCCAACACAAGATTTTTAGACGAGAAAAAGCAACGATGCCTGTTTCTTAACTTTTCAATATTTTCCAATGTGATTAGTTTGGGATATATTCTCAAAGCTATCTTTAGATGTTTAAAAGCTTCTGTGTGCCACCCCAACTTTTCTAGATATGCATAATATTTGTATTGAAACAATGCATTATTGGGATATGTTTCTACTAATTTACGAATATAGAAAAGTGCTTTTTGCCGAGAACCATTAGTACAATATAATTCAAACAGCATAAAATCAATTTGAACATCTTGTGGTTGCTGTTTTTTGGCAAGCAACAGATTGCTTTCAGCTTTCCTCCATTGTCTATCATCCTTCTTTTTGTTGTAGGAATTGATAGAGCAGATACTTTTATTGATGAGCTGGGCTGTTGAGGTTTTCGAAATAGGCATCCAAAACTTCATATAAGCGAAGCACAACATAGCACAGCAACATACAGCAGGTAGAATGAGCCGGTCATAACTGTTCATTTTATACGATTTTGTGTTATCTCTTGGCATATATATTGCCAACAATACGTGAAGCAACGTTAATGATATTGAGTTATCAAATAGAGTACATTGAAACATTTCCTTTAATAATATCGTTGTAAGAACCAAGCCTACGAATTTCCTGTATTGCCTGTTCTTGCGGGAAAAAAGAAAGAAAACAATACCGCCTCCCAAAATCAGGAAAAACGTTGTACCAACAACTCCTCTTTCTACCAAGAGTTTCATAAGCCAGCTTGGCGCAAATGGAGTAAATGGCACGTTTGTATTCTGATTTAATCTAGCATCTGTTGCCAATGTATAATTTCCATTACCAACCCCCCAAACAGGGTGCTCTTCGCAGGTATGAACTGCAGCAACAGTAGCATGAATACGACTTTGAGAACTCTTCTGCTGTGAAACTGTAGAATGCATACTAACTGTCGTTTTCACCTCTTTATTGAAAAAAGCCACTACTGCACAAAGAGAGAATGCAAATATAAGAAGAAGTCTAATATGACGCGATTTCTCTTCCGCCCCCAATAGATCCACAAAAAGTAAAAAGACCAGTGCTGCCAATGATATATATATACTTCTTGAGAAGGAGAGAAGCAACAATGTAACTATACCCCATACAAGAACATTTCCTACATTAGACTTGCGTTGGCATCCGATAATACCCAAAAGGCATAAAAGAATGGTATTCCAGCTATTTGTATCAAACCCGAGAGGCTTATATAAAAATCTAACAGGGTATAAATCGGCAAAGCCTGCTTTATGAGCATTCTTATAGAAAAAGAAAAACGTAAAAAATGACAGAATAACTGCTACGCAACTTAACCCAAGGAATCCTTTCTGAAGATTTCTCTCTTTGGTATTTGCAAAAGAATATCTTACCAGGTGATAGGCAAGGAAACAGTTTGTTGATAATTGTAGAAAACATATTGAGGGATATTTATTTATAGATACACAACAGCTGATAATGTCATATCCCCAAATTATCAAAATACTCCAGTCTATCAACGTCCATCTATATGTACCGAATGGCTTCACTGCAAATGTAAGCATCAGGAGAAATATGGTTTTCAAACAGAGAGGATCGTTTACCCGAAAAAGCATCATTCCCATTACAAACATAAGAGTAATGGGAATGATGTAGTTATCTATTTTTTGTTTTATCATTTCTTGCATTTTGAGAAAAGAGGACTAACAATTCTATAAATCATAACGAGTATAAGTATAAGGAACAATAGCTGCATACAAATGTTCCGCAAGAGAGAGAATGGTGGTGCCATGTTATTGGATAACAATATGACGATTTTTTCTATTTCAGACGGAAACGACATTACGAAGTGATATACAAAGGAAGGTATAATATACACAAAATAGTAGCCCATGAATAGGTTTACTAAGATGGAATACACCATAAATGTATATTTTGCGCATGGTTTCAATTCTAGCAGATAAGGTTTTCTACCCATAGTCCCTCGCAGGCGATGATATATATAGCCATACAGCTCTTGCGCTCTTCTTCTTAGGTTCGGAACACCCAAGATATCAGAAGCTATCCAATACCCATCAAACTTAAAGAATGGGTTTAACACCATTAAAAAGCCAAAGTTCATACTTAGAATGAGATATCTTATAAGGTCCGACGGGGTTATCATATAAATGGTGATGAGTCCAATCAGGCAATAGCTTTGGAAATAAACCCCAGCCAGATTGACGACATTTCTTTGTTGACGATTCAATTTCCATATTTCAGTTACATCGGTATAAAAAACAGGAAAATTCAGATATAATCCAAAACCAATGCCTTTATGCTGGATTCCAAAATGTCTGCAAGCAGTAGCATGACCTAGCTCATGAAACAAAGAAGAACCTAGCATAAACATGACGATGCCTATAATACTATATGCATCTATGTGCTTGTTGAAATCCAACAAATTGGATGTCTGGCTAAGATATGATACATCTACAATAACTGCAAAGATTAAGATGCCACACACCAGCCATTTATTAAACAATCCCACCAAATATGGAGTAATTTTATCTACGAGCGAAGCCGAAAACAATTCCTTCTCATAAAGGAATTGTTTTCTCTTTTGGGGAACATCAGTATTGACCAAGGGATATAAATATTTCTCAATAAACCCTTTCACTTGTTTCTTTGTATATTTACCTTGTCGCTTCTCAATATACTTTGAGATGGCAACATCCTCGTCAGCATACTCTTGCAGACAATTTATTAGTTCAACGACATAGCTGTTTGCTTCGAAAAACTTACCGTTGTAACCTAACAAATATCTACCGGATGCTGCAGATGAGGCTAACTTTTGAATTTCAATGTTGCAATATTCATTCATATTTTACTTTGCTTTCAAAATTGCACTATTCACATTCATATCAATATTCTTCCAATCCTTCTGGGTCTTCTTGCCGAAGTTGAAGGTGTAGGCCGCTTGGATGTAAAACTTCCTGTTTGTTGATGAAATGATATGTTCTTGGGAATTGTAAACAGGAACATTCAGCGTTTCTATAAACTCATTGTTTTTATGGAAGGGAGAAACTGTACCCAATTCAATGCTCCACTCTTTATGATTCCAATTCACAGAACCTCCATAATTAACCGGTATCTTTTCCACAGCTATCATAGGGAGCATCATTTCCTTTCCTTTCGTATTTGCCCAAAGACGGAACGCAAAATCTTTACAGTAATAGTTTGCATTCATATATGCTCGCCAGGAATTGAAACTGGTACGAAACTTACCCCAGACATCAGCATGGTTATAAACTCCATCGATTTTCAAACGAAGATTATCTGTAGCTTTCCATGACAGAGAGAGCAATTCTACCATACTTCTACTATAATTATGGTCATCAATGGTATTTATGAGTTTACCATTCTCCTCAAAATATTTTTCTACATACTGATGGTACTGATATGAGAAATTGCTAACAGATGCTATATTTATTCTTGAACCGATTTGAACATTATAGTTAACTGCTCCCTGGAAGAAATCCATTGGTCTCAGATTTTCATTTCCCCTTTTAATGCGCAGATTATCTATTATTTGTTCTGCAGTATTAAGAGAGCTGCTGGTAGGATAAGAATTGGAATACAATACATCTAAAGCTACCTGCTGATTCTTTGTTGGCTGCCAAAATATTGTTGATTGCAACTGTGGAATATAATGGCTCACTGCATCTGCATCTTTTGTATGATAATAAAGAGCTGATGCTCCAGGCTTTAATCGCAATCTCCATTTGTTAAACTGCTGTACATACTCTACGAAGACATAGTTTTGCGAAGACCACTGATGTTGCCAAGATTCATAGGTTCCCACATATTGCGACATCGTATTCATATAGACAGAGCCTAGATGAAAAGATAAACTATTTTTGTGTGGGAATATGATACCATATTTCCCATAAAAGTTTGCACTATAATAATCCTCCGTCGTCTTTGTACTTGTATTCAATTCATCATCTTGATACATATTCGAATATTTATTTCGGCTATAAGTGCCAGCTAACGATAATTCTACATATTGCTTATCCGTGATGTCGAAATTACCATAAAGAGAAAGACGTGGCATCAGACTGGAAGATATGTTTGTTGAGCTTTGACCTGTCCTTGTTTGTGCCTTATTCACAAAAAGAACACCATCGGTCTGGTCTATCGGACATTCCTTTCTGACAAGCGAAAGTTTCTCAGACAACATGTACTTTTTCTTTTTCGTAAGAATGTTCAACTGCACATATTCTTGATTTTGCTTATTTACCCCCTCATAACTTGAATACGAACGTGAAATCTCATTATTGTCAAAATGGAAAAATTCTTCTCTTTCTATTTTATCAGCATCATAGTGGAGTCTGTTATATCCCCCAAAAATGGTAAAACTAGTACTACCATGGGCTACCTTTGCTGCGAGATTATAATCTCCTTCTTGGTATGCTAGTTGTTGAGTGCCATCCACGGAAATATAGCCACCAGTAGTCATAGGACGGGTAATTATGTTTATGGAAGCATAATCACCTGCATATTTTCCTGTTGGAACATCATAATATTCCACTTTGAGAATGTCCTTTGATTTCAATCCTTTTACTTCACGGTATTCTACCTTACGACCATCTATATAGAGCGTGACAGTACCACCAATTGTGGTAACAGCACCTTTTTGTCTATCAATTTGTAAATTGGGAATCATTAAATCATACAGCAAATCATATCCATTATTGGTGTGTTTATAGATTTGTTTATCTGGTATAATCTGAAGATGGGTATCTTTCCTAGTAATACTGCTTCCCCTTACAACAACATCTTTGAGTGCAATGCTATTTGAAGTTAAAGTAACAATTATTGGAGAAGATTTGTTGGTTTCAACAATTTGCACATTAGAATCATAACCTAAAGAATTTGCTATTAGAATATATTTTCCCTCTTGTGGCATAGTTGTCTGAAAGTAACCTAAGCTATCAGAGACGAGTCCTTTTACAAATGAAGAATCATTCACTTGTAAAAGTTTTATAGTTGTATATGGAATTCCTTGTTTCCGTAGGTCTTCTATTCTACCTTGTAAGGTGTTTTGGCTATAAGTGGATAAGAAGAAAAAAGTAACAATCAATATAGATATAATTCTTTTCATAACAGCTTATTTTTTGTTTTAAATAAGAATTGCCCCGAAGGGCAACTCTTTAAAGAAAATGCACATTTACGGACGTTGAATAGAGAAAGTGCTACTATCATTACATGAACAAGTATTTGTTTCCGAAAAAGTACTACCATTGTTACATGTACATAAAGGGTTAACACTACTATCATCCATCAAATCAACAAGACCATTAGGAAGTAATGGATCTGTCTCCAGTCGAGTTTCCAGTTCCTGAAGGAACATCTCATCGAACAAATTCTCATTAAGAGAAACTAAAACATTTTGTACCATAATTGTTTATTTAAATTTGTTAAGAAAAGTATTATACGCAAAATTTATTGACATTGGAAACTGATAGCCAAATTTTTTGCATTCTGTAACTTCAAATCCTTTATCTTTTGTATATAGAGTCTTTGCAAGGCATCTGCCTCCACACAATAAAGCATATCTACATTTGCAACAACACTCCATATTACTAATATTTTTAGAAAACCAAAAAACTTTTTCTTTTGTCCAAATTAGGTTCTCTTTATAGTTTCCTATACTATGCTGCTTTTGCCCTACGGTTTCCAAACAAGTATATATGTCTCCATATGGATCAAACATATATGAGCCATATTGAGAAGGACATATCGTAGACTTTAGCTTATAGCATTTTCTGTTTTTCAAGCATGCTAAAACAGTATTCTTTATTTGGAAATCTTGATTTTCGACAAGAGACTTATCCTCCAACATTTTGATGAATGCCTCTGATGAGAAGAACTTTATGTCTTTTGTATTGCACTTTGCTTTCGTATCTATCAATATTGCTGGACTGAAATAGAAATAAGGGCTCTCAGCAAATCCATTTTCCACAAAGAATTTTTTCAACAGAACTAAATCTTCACTATTATTTTCATCAATATTGATACGAAGTATTACATGAATTTCTTTTCTCAAAACCATACCAATATTTGATACTACTTTATCAAAAGAATCTCCTTCTACAATATGCTGTTTACGCATGTTATGCTTTGTCTTATAACCATCTATTGTAATCTGTATTCCATTGATATAGTCTTTTGATAAGAGACCCTCATAATAATCCAAATCATACCCGTTAGATATAATCTTGAACTTGTAATTTCCTTCTATACCCTTTTTAATGATATACGCAACTATATCCTTGTTGTTTCTTAAACATGGCTCTCCACCATAGAGAAGAATTTCATCTTGATGAAGTTCTCTATGTGGTTCTATCAAATTCATTGTTTGATAGGCTTTATCTACCATTTCCATGGTAAATGTCATTTTAGTCCACTGGGATCCATTCTTTGATATTTTATTTTCAAAGCAATACGGACATCTGAAATTACAATCATACGTGATGACGAAACTCCAGAATTTTTTCATTTTTGCTTGTGCTTTATGTAGCACATTAGCTATTTTCCAAACATACTGTAGCTCTTCTTCAGGGGTACGAGTTGTAAGGTATCCCCTTTTCTGAAGAGTTCTTATCGTTTCTTCAGACAAGCTGTTATTAGAAGAAAAATGCTCTATTTGTCTCCAGCATTCTCCTTCAACTATATCTATAGCTCCTGTATAGCCATGCACTAAGAAAAACTTGTCTTCCTCAGCTTCCAGTTTTACAGAAATCGTGTATGAAGATAATCTTAAATCCTTCATGATTAATACCAATATACTTTTTTGTTTTTATATTCAAAAATTCTTTCTTCTTGTCCTTTTGTGAGGTCACGCAACCAGAGTAAAGCACCTTGCGGAACGTTTTTATAGATAAGCTCATCATCTAATATTGCCCTTTTCTTTCCAAGTGATGTCCATACACCATCTTTGCAATAGAAGAGTTCATAGAGGTGACCTTTTCTGATTCCGTTATCATCATTTCTGATGAGGTATCTTATCTTGTTGATACAAACAGGTTGTTTGAATTCCAAACCTCCCCAACTTAATGTGTCATTTGTATGAAAGAAGCTCAAAGGGTCTCCATCAAACATTTTTTCAGCTCCATTCCTTGGATAAAAACGGCTCGTTTCATATTTGCCAATTATTTTTCCTTTCTGTGGCTTCAATTGTCCGCGTGCATAAAACTCCACCTCTGCCATATTACCATACGTTTCATCAGATGATAAATAACGCAGATATTTCACGGGCCTGTTTTGGACACTTTCATCACAGATGACCGTCGTATATTTAGGCTTTGGCGTAGCTTTTATTACATGATATGTAACGGCATCGCTGAAGTCTTTTTTGTTGGCTCCTTGAAACTTACCCCCTTTCATATAAAGGGCAATTTCTTCTAAACTAGAGGAATTTTCTTTTTTCCTTTCCAATCGCAACTGCTGTTTCTGTTTTTGAGGAACAAAGTATGCTTTGCGCCCGATACTATCCAAAAAGAAGGGATTACCTACTGGCTGTATCTCTCCTTTATCATATAGAGCAGCTTGATAAACAATATTAGGACCAATGTTCTTGAAAACAGCTTTATCTCCTTCTATTTGAGTCCAAGCGACCGGAAACCAACCTTGTGGATCGAATACACACAAGTAGGCAAACTTATTATTTTGCTTATTTGAAATGTCGATTTCCGTTGTTTGGGCATTCACGACAGCATATTTACCAGTTACATCTTCCAAGCATGGGTTCTTAAAGAATGAAGGTACATCTTCCAAATCTCTACTGATGACACCTAAGGATGTGTTTTGACGTCCAAAAGTCATCTTGTAGATTTTCGGGATTTTATTTTTAAATCTAACAAGATGCTCATCGGGATTTTGCTCACCACTTGCAAAGTCATGATACTTTCGGTCGTTACCATAGACAAAATTGAACACATGTCCCAGATTGCTATTTCCCCAATGAGGAATCAAATTCTCGCCTACAGGGATACCCACAGAACGCATTGCATAGACCCCCAACGCTGTATAATCGCTACATAAGCCAAATTTTATATTATACAAAGTACTCGGACGCAAATCTATTGGCATAATGCTGCTGGTACTTATATGTATTGGCAAACCGATAAGTTGGTTGTTTACTTCACAACATGCGGTTTCTGCAGTCTGTATAGATGCAGGTATTGCTTGCGAAAATCTGTTTGCATACAAATTCCGCCACTCTTGTGGTTCTTCCTTATTTACCTTATAAGGAAGTATATACTCACAGAATTCTTCGAACGTCAGAAACTGATTCCAAGGTTTATTCCATACATTGAATGCTTCTTCAATATTCTTAATAAGATAGGACGCTTTTATATTTTCGGCATCCATCAGACATTGTGGCTTATCTTTAATATGCTTTGCCCTTTTAATAAAGCAGGAATATATGTAAGGTATATCATATTCTTCTTGCTTTATCTGGTAAACAGAATCTATAAAGGTATAGTATTCGGCAACAGAACTTCCTCCCAACCAATATTTATCAGCCATATTTTCCAACAAAAAGTTTGCAGCTTTTAATTGAAGGGTATCTCCCTTTTTAGTAAAGTAATCAACAACCTTCAATAATTCCTGTTCATTTCCTTTTGATACGTTCAAAGTCTCTTCTAACTGGCTGTTAACCTCTTTTAGTTGACAGCCAGTTAGTATTACACTTATCATACATACGAGCCACGTATATATGTTGTTTTTGTTTGAAAAGACTTTGAGTAGATTCATATTATATCAAATTATAGTTTTATATTTCCACAATATCTAACATCTCCAATATACATCTCTAAAATGTATTCACCATAAAAACTTGTTGGTAGTTCTATATAATTTGTATCCTCAATAACAGAACTAACATAAACTACCACATTGTCTTTTATAAGAGCTACCTGAACTGTCTGCTCAGATTGGAGTAGTATTATTTGATGTCCATCTTGCAAAACTATTAGTGGAGCTGTTGGGCTACGACTTCCAGGATTATATTCATGGTCTTTGTTGGACCTAAACAAATAAAGTCTATGGTTATCTGCATTAACAGCCCCAACCATCATTATGAACAATACCGCTAAAATGATTTTCTTTCCCATAATTTTTATGGCAAAGATAGAGCTTTTTATGATAACATAGGATGCTATCTGCCACTTTAACATTTCACATTTTCACAAGAAAAACAATAAACATTTGACTAACAATGAATTATACTATTCTTCACTTTTTTACGACCTTACTGAATTTCTCTAATTCTCTTATCAAACTTGGTTGCAGACATATCTTCTCCAAAGATTTTATAAGCCATACGTTTTCTGATGTTTGATATATTAGAGGACGATAGGTTCATCAAAATGGCAAGTTCTCTTGGACAGAATAAAAGCCATACTAGCATGCATACCCGATACTCGTTTTCGGTTAGCTTCTTATCATTAAGTACATTTAGGAAAGTTGGCGAAAGGTCGTTTAAAGATTTTGCCAAAACCTTCCATTGTTCTTCTGTCGGAACTTTACCATGGTTCGCCATCCCCTTGAAGACTAAGACGATTGCCTTTTTACTACATACCACATTCTTTTTGGGTTCCGAGTTGGTTATGTTTGCACTAAGGGCATCTAATTCTTGCTGAAGAGACAGGATTTTCTCTTCCTTTTCTGCCATTTTATCAGAATAAGACGAATTCTCTCTTTTCAAAAGTTCGATTTTCTCTTTCTCGGAAACCAGCTCTTGCTTCGTATAATAAATCTGCTGCCTTATCAGATTTTCCTGCTCTTCTTTTTCCTGCAGTTCCAGCTTTCTTTTTTTCCGATAGACAAGAAATATCAATATACCTATTATTATAACAGAAACTGAAACAAGAATACTAACTAATAAGATGAGATTTACCCTTGTAGCCTTTATCTCTTCGTTATGAGCCACATTCTTCCACCTGTTATAATCATATATTGCTTGCATCTTCTGCATTAAGTCGCGCTCCATATTCAGGTTTGCAGAATCATTGTAAGCAAAAGCCTGCTCTGAATATTTAGCAACAGAATCCATCTGCTGATGTTTGATGTAATAGAGATACCAAGCATAAGCACTAAAACTTTTATTATTGTTTGTTTTTGCGAATTTCTGACATTTAGTAAACCAGTATTTTGCTGAATCAGAATGTGATTCCAGACAGTACAGTCCCTTTAGATAGTAATAATGACTATAATTAATGTATGAATAACAGGAATCTTTCTGGAAGTATCCAGACTCTGCCTCAAAAACATCCATATATTTCTTGGCTTTGGCATATTGTTTGGTAAGTATCAATGCTTGGATAGCTCCCCCTAAGGCACGGGCTGCCTGCACAGGATAGCCATACTGACGATAGCGACGGGAAGCGTTTTCATATACTTCTATCACCTTATTCATATTGTCCATATATTCGTATATATTGCCAAGATGTTCGTAAGAAAGCACAGCCGAAAGTGTATCTTTGGCTATCCAGGCATATTTTTCAGCCTTCTGATAGGCAGACAAGGCATTTTGAGGCATACTTTGACTCAGAAAAAGTGCACCTTGCTGCTCATAAACTCTAGTTAGGAGTTTATAGTCACAATCTGAGCTCGTGGTATCAACCTTTTCCACAGCATCATTGTAGCAAGATAAAGAAGCTGGAGAATCACCTAAATCCCGATAGACACATCCCAGGAGATAATGTGCCAACATTTGTTGCTGACACGTCCCGTGATTGTCATAGTAATCTACAATCTCTTTCATCAAGCTATCTGTCGTGAAGTCCACATAGCCCTTGTTCATACCTTTTGCATAAACCAATTGGTATCGCATTTGAGTAGATTTACCCATTTTCGATAAGTCTGGACGAATGCTATCCAATATAGCCAGAGCAGAACGAGCAGAGTCTTGACTGAGTTCCATAAGATTGTCTGCACGAGTAATAGTCTGCTCGTATTTACGATTACTGCAACTTGACAGGCTCATGAAGATGAGCATATAAATAAGGATAACTCTTGCTTTGTTCATACGAAAAAAAATAGTGCTATTACAAACGAATAGCGATTAAACAACGTCTAACTAAACTTTATAAAAGTTTCTCTTCTATTGAAAACTTACTCCTACCCAAAACCAATAATACCAGAAGTTACCCAAAGACAAGTTACCTTAGGGTAACTTCTGATAAATATCAGCTTCTTATCATATTATTTCATCTTCCTATTTACAGAAGATTATCTTCCCAACAATATCTTCTTGATGTCGTTGAGCTTATTCAATGCCTCTACTGGGGTGAGGTTGTTGACATCCAGACCCAGGATCTCATCCCTTATCTGGCTGAGCACAGGGTCATCCAGCTGGAAGAAACTCAGCTGCACACCCTCTTTATGTTCATCCAGATGCTGCACGTTAGGTTTGCCGGCACCTCCAACTCCAGCATTGTCCTGCTCCAACTGCTTCAGGATATCGTTGGCACGGTTCACGATGCTGCGAGGCATTCCGGCAATCTCTGCCACATGAATACCGAAGGAATGCTCACTGCCACCCGGCTCCAGCTTGCGCAGGAAGATAACCTTACCATCCACCTCCTTCACACTCACGTTGAAGTTCTTGATGCGAGGGAAATTCTTCTCCATCTCGTTCAACTCATGGTAATGAGTGGCAAAGAGAGTGCGAGCCTGCGCCTTCTTGTGCTCATGCAGATATTCCACGATAGCCCAGGCGATGCTGATGCCATCGTAGGTGGATGTTCCACGACCCAACTCATCGAAGAGCACCAGGGAGCGTGGCGACACATTATTTAATATGTTGGCAGCCTCCGTCATCTCCACCATAAAGGTAGATTCACCCAGCGAGATGTTGTCGCTGGCTCCCACACGAGTGAAGATCTTATCCACCAAGCCAACTCGGGCACCCTCGGCAGGAACAAAGCAGCCCACCTGAGCCAGCAGCACGATGAGCGCCGTCTGGCGGAGCAAGGCAGATTTACCCGCCATGTTAGGACCCGTAATCATCATCACCTGCTGCTTCTCGGTATCGAGCAACACATCATTTGGCACGTATCGCTCGCCTAGCGGCAACTGGGTTTCTATCACAGGATGGCGGCCCTGCTTGATGTCCAGTATCTGCGAATCATCAATAACCGGGCGCACATAGCGGTTCTCATCCGAAGCCTTGGCAAAAGACAGGAGACAGTCCATACGGGCGATGAGATTGGCATTAATCTGAATCTGAGGGATATACTCCTGCATGGCAGCAATCAACTCATTGAAGAGTCGTGCCTCCAGAATCAGGATTTTCTCATCGGCACCGAGAATCTTCTCCTCGTATTCCTTGAGTTCCTGGGTAATATATCGCTCGGCTTGCGCCAGCGTCTGCTTGCGGATCCACTCCTCAGGCACCTTGTCCTTGAAGGTGTTGCGCACTTCCAGATAATAACCGAATACATTATTATATCCTACCTTCAGACTGCTGATGCCCGTTTTCTCGATCTCCCTCTCCTGAATCTTCAGAAGATAATCCTTGCCATGACGGCTGATGGAGCGCAGATCGTCGAGTTCAGCATTGTAGCCATCGGCGATGACATCACCCTTATTCACGAGCTGCGGAGGGTCTGGTTGAATCTCCTTGGCGATGCGGTCACGAAGGGTCTCACATACGTTGAGCTGCTCTCCCACTCGCTTCAGGGCATCGTTCTTGGCATGCTGACAAGCCACCTTGATGGGCTGGATGGCTTCGAGTGCATTCTTCAGCTGCACCACTTCTCTAGGCGATACTCTGCCCACGGCTACCTTGGAGATGATACGTTCCAGGTCGCCGATGCGATGAAGCTGGTCGTCGAGAAGCTGGCGGAACTCCGGCTCCTTGAAGAAATACTCCACGATGTCGAGGCGCTCGTTGATAGGGCGCACATCCTTCAGTGGGAATACCAGCCAGCGGCGGAGCATTCGACCGCCCATTGCCGTTACAGTCTTGTCGATGACGTTGAGCAGAGACAGACCATCGTCCTGCATCGGAGCCACCAGCTCCAGACTTCGGATGGTGAATCGGTCCATGCGCACGAACTTATCCTCTTCGATGCGCGAAAGTGCCGTGATATGGTTGATCTGCGTATGCTGGGTAATCTCCAGATACTGCATGATGGCACCGCTGGCGATGACACCATTCTTGAGATGTTCCACACCGAAGCCTTTCAGCGACTTGGTCTTGAAATGTCCCAGGAGTTTCTGCATCGCCGTCTGCTCGGTGAAAACCCAGTCGTCGAGTTCGAAAGTGCAGTATTTGGTACCGAAGTATTTCTCGAAATCATTCTTTCGGGCACGGTCGTAGAGCACCTCTTTCGGCATGAAGTTACCCATCAGTTTCTCTACATAATCATAGGTTCCCTCGCCGGTGAGGAATTCACCGGTTGAAATATCGAGGAAGCTTACACCGCAGGAAGTCTTACCGAAGTGGATGGCTGCCAGGAAGTTGTTCTCCTTGTAGTTGAGCACGTTGTCGCCCATCGCCACACCAGGAGTAACGAGTTCGGTGATGCCACGCTTCACCATCTTGTCCATCTGGCTCAATCCCTTCTTGCCCTTGATTTCCAGGCGTTTCTTCTTCGGGTCTTCCAGCTGGTCGCATACGGCAACTCGCTTTCCTGCCCTGATGAGTTTAGGCAGGTAAGTATCGAGTGCATGATGAGGGAATCCCGCCATCTCGATGCTGCCCGTAGCACCGCCATTGTTTCTTCGGGTTAGGGTGATGCCGAGAATACGGGAAGCCTCCACCGCATCTTCGCAGTAAGTTTCGTAGAAGTCGCCACAACGGAAAAGCAGCAAAGCCTCGGGATGCTTGGATTTCATCTCGAAGAATTGTCGCATCATCGGCGTAAGACCTTTGTTATCGTTTGCCATTATCTTAATTATCTTATGTTTGCCTTTATATTTTGTTAGAATTGCAAAAATAAGAAAAAAAGGGGGAATCAACAAAGGATTTAATCTATTTTTAAACTTTTCCCCCCATAAAACAGAAAAAGTGCTCCCTTGCATCCCTGCAAGAAGAGCACTTATCCGATGAATTACATGAATACACAAGTGTGTAAATATCTTATTTCTTAGCTTTAATTACGAAGCTGAAGCAGCGGTCCTGATAGTGCATGCGGTACTTCTCCATTGGTGAAGAACCCCAACTGTCAATACAACCCAGACCAAACTGGCGCTGCTGGATGTGCAACTGTACGAGACCCTTTTCTACCAGGTCGCCGCTGTGCTGTCCCCATGCATGCTCCTTCTCGATACCTGCATCCAGATCCTCTACCAGGTAAGGGATGGCACTGCACTCCATAGGAGCATAGCCCTCGAAGGTGATACCCTTACCGGTGGTTGGATTGAAGATGGAGAAGTAGCGGATGTCAGTATGGTTACCGCTCTCCTGCGGACGGACGTATGGATAATACTCGTCCTTCACGTTAGCCTCATACTTTCCGATGAAAGCAGAAGAGTGACGGTCGATGTAGTTCTCCTCCGGACCTCTACCATAGTACTCCAACTTAGAGAATGCCGCAGGCATCTGCAACTGCATACCGTAGCGGAACAAATCAGCAACCTTTGCCTCCTTGTCTGTTGTCATCTTCTCGGTAACAGCCACTTCACCAGCCGCATTGATACGGTAGCGGAGCATCAGCTGTGCCTTCACCTCAGGCATTTCGAAGTTGGCTGTCAGCACTACGCTGTCCTTGTTCTCACTCTTGTCGAACGACTTCAGGTTCATCTGAGGGTTCTTCCAGACTCTCATCTTCTTCTGGAGAGAAGCACCATAGTCGTTGTCGGTAGGAGCACGCCAGAACTCTGGAGTCATGCTCTCACGGAACTTCAACATCGGTTCGCCATCCACATCGAGGTAATCAATCATACCGGTCTTCTTGCCGATGGTGACCGACATTCTCTCAGCAGAAACCTTCACATAGCTGTTGGTCTCCTCAACCTCTATCTTGCTGCCGGTGTTGGCAGGAGCATCTACCTTGTCGAACTCATATCCGTTGAGTACAATCTGCTGGCGAGCCATCACCTGACCCTTGTCAACCAGCGGCTGGCTTCCATCGCTTGCAAAGGCAAAGTTGATGGTGATTTCCTCTGTAGCGTGCTCAGCCTCAGCCTTTTCGATGGCACTCTTCAGCGCCTCGCTCTTTACCAGCTTGGTTGCCTGTGGAGCAATGCCCTTGGTATCAGGAATCGCAATGGTAGTCAACTTCACGCCGTTGGCAAAGATGGTAGCAGTCAGGTTCAGGTCATCAATGTTCTTGAAGAAATTCTCGTTATAGACATTGAAAGAACCGTTCTCTGCATCAAAGTCCTTGATCCAGACGTTCTGGAGAACATACTGAATTTCATACGCATGAGGATTCAGACGGCGGTTAGGAGCGATGATACCGTTGCAGTTGAAGTTGTAGTCACTGCCCGGATAGCGGCCGTAGTCACCACCATAGGTAAAGATTTCCTTACCGGTGATAGGACTCTTGTCGCGCAGACCCTGGTCAACGAAGTCCCAGATGTAACCACCCTGGTACTTAGGATACTTGCGAATCAGATCCCAGTACTCCTTGAAACCACCCTCAGAGTTACCCATGGCGTGAGCATACTCACACTGGATATATGGCTTGGTACCGTTGCTCTTGCAATAGCTCTCGCTTTCCTCATAACCGATGTACATCGGACAGTAGATATCAGTCTTGCTGTCGTATCCGCCACGTTCATATTGTGCAGGGCGGGTCTTATCGCACGCCTTCACCCAGTCGTAAGCCTTCTCGAAGTTGACGCCGTATCCGCACTCATTACCCAGACTCCATACGATGACGGAAGGATGATTGATGAGCGGCTTCACATTGCCCTCGTTGCGCTCGATGTGAGGCACGATGTACTCAGGGAACTTGGCAAGCGACTTCTCCTCATATCCCATACCATGAGATTCGAGATTTGCCTCAGCGGTGATGTAGATACCGTATTCATCGCAAAGGTCATACCAGCGAGGATCACATGGATAGTGGCTGGTGCGAACGGCGTTGATGTTCAACTGCTTCATGATCTTGATATCCTGGATCATGCGCTCCAGGCTCACTACGTATCCACCGTCCGGATCCATCTCGTGGCGGTCGGCACCCTTCACCAGCACAGGCTGTCCGTTAACGAGCAGCTGTGCGTTCTTGATTTCCACGTTGCGGAATCCCACTTTTTGCGGAATCACCTCAGCGGCGCCCTGCTTGTTCTTCAGGGTGATATATGCCTTATATAAATAAGGTGTCTCAGCCGTCCAGGCATTTACCTTTGGCACCTTGATGACGCCCTGTGCACCTGTAGCCTGTGCAATCTGCTTGCCATCCTTATCACACAAGGTGATGGCAACGTCAGTCTTTCCTCCCTTCAGGGAAACCTTGTAGTTCAACACACCATCCTGGTAGTTGTTTTCCAAAGCAGCGTTCAGACGGATGTCAGCAGCATGCAGTTTCGGACGGGCATAGAGATACACCTCACGGGCGATACCCGTGAAGCGCCAGAAGTCCTGGTCCTCGAAATAAGAACCATCGCACCATCGCATCACCTGCATGGCAATAAGGTTCTTTCCCGGCTTGAGATATTTAGAGATGTTGAACTCGGCAGCCACCTTGCTGTCCTCGCTGTATCCCACGTATTTGCCGTTCACCCAGAGAGTCAGGTTACTGGTGGCAGAACCCACGTGGAAATACACATCCTTTCCCTTCCAGTTCTTAGGAAGCTCGAACGTACGGCGATAAGAACCCGTATAGTTGTTGAGCTCGCTGATGTAAGGAGGGTTCGGGTCAAACTGAGTTGCCCAGGCATATCCGATGTTCTTATAGGTAGCATCACCATATCCGTTCAACTCAAACAAACCAGGCACAGGGAAATCCTTCCACTGTGAGTCATCATACTTCAGAGCAAAGAAGTTGGCAGGACGCTTGTTATGGTCTTTCACGAAATTAAATTTCCACATACCTTCCATGGAAAGGTAGTTGGCCGACTTCTTCTTATCAAAACTCTGCGCCTTCTCCAAATTCTCGAATGCGAAGAAATTGGCGCGTCGAGGCTCTCGGTTCTGCTGATTGATGTTCACATTCTGCCAGCGAGACTCACTCTGAGCCAGCGCCCCACTGCTCATCGAAAGCATGGCAAGGCAAAGTGATACATTTGCGATGGTTCTGATATTCATATTCCTAATCAGTTATTGATATTACTTGTAATCAGTTAATGATGGAATCAATTATTTGTGGAAATACTGAGTTCCCTCCACTGCTGTGAACTTCTTCTGATTATCCTTGCGCATTTCGAGGTTGAGGTTACTCCACCAAGATGGCCATCCACCAACGATATTGCAGAGATAAACGAACTTCACAGGATGCAGACCCTTAGCCAGAGCTACAGCATTGTCGCTGTTGGTACCAGCCTTTACGGCACCCTCATTGTTGATCACGAGCTTGTTGTCGATCCAAACCTGCTCCATGCGGGAAGAGAGATAGTAAACGCCATCCTCAGGAACATTGATGAATCCCTCTGCAATCGCACCATAGTTGTTGGCACCACGCAAGGTAGCAGCATCATCTGGCTGGCTCACCTTCATCTTGTTCAGGTTGGTAACAGTACCGCAGTCCTGCCACTCAGCATCAGCCAAATCCAACTGATTCACCTTCAGGTAATTACCCTTGATACGGCGCAGCTGCAAGCCAGCCTTGGCATCGCTTACATTCACGGCAGGAGCATAGTTCTGCTTCTCTACGTCGATGGTTCTCACCTTGCTCATCTTGCCAGAAGGCAATACGGTAGCAATCCTGATGGTCATATTGCCGCTCACCTTGATAGGCTCGGTATAGACAGCAGAAGCTGGAGTTGGAGTAGTACCATCCAAGGTATAGACCATCTTCACCGGACGTGAAGTCTGGAAGGTAACTACGGTATCCTTGGTAATCACTACCTTGTCGCAAGAACCGTATGGCTGCTCAGGCAATGGGATATGATAACGTACGTGACGCTCATCCAGGCGGACACTGTTGGCATCTACACGGCGGGCGAAGTCTGTGAAGTTCTTCTTCTTGGCTGGTGACCATGCAATCTCAGCGAGAGCGAGAGAGCGAGGATACATCTGATACTCCATCTTGGCATTGGTGTACATATACTCCGACCAGTTGTTGCACTGCACACCGAGGATATGCTTCTCCAGGCCCAGAGACTTGATGGTATCTGGCACAGGCTCATAGTTATATGTTCTAGAGAGATAAGCAGGAGCACTAGGAATAGTAACCGGCTCAATCTTGTAGTCGCCCTGATAATGGTCGAGATACAGACCGCCGCTACCAGGAGTCATGATTACGTCGTGCTTCTGCAAAGCAGCCGAAATACCTCCGGATGTACCACGCCAAGACATCACGGTAGCCTCAGGGCTCAAACCACCTTCGAGGATTTCATCCCAACCAATGATCTTTCTGTCGTACTTAGCCAGCATCTTCTCCATACGCTTGATCACGTAGCTCTGGAGTCTTTCCTCAGCAGAGTGCTTGCCGTCAGCCTGCAAGCCTTCAGCCTCGATGCGCTTCTGGCAGGTAGGACAGTTCTTCCAACTGGTCTTAGGGCACTCGTCGCCACCGATGTGGAAATACTTGCCAGGGAAGAGAGGCACTACCTCGCGAACGATATCCTCCAGGAAGTTGAACATATCTTCCTTACCCGGACACATCACGATATCCTCAACACCCCAAACCATTCTAGGAGTCCACTGCTCGCCCTTGCAGGAGAGAGATGGATAAGCTGCGATTGCAGCCATCATGTGGCCAGGAAGGTCGATTTCAGGAATCACGGTGATGTAGCGCTTGGCTGCATAAGCCACGATGTCCTTGATTTCCTCCTGTGTATAGAAACCGCCATAGGTAGAACCGTCACCCTGGAGGCGATAGCCGCCGATGGAAGTCAGCTCAGGATATTTCTTGATTTCGATACGCCAGCCCTGGTCCTCAGTGAGGTGGAAGTGCATGGTGTTTACCTTGAACATAGACATGATGTCGAGCTGCTTCTTCACGTTTTCTACGGTGATGAAGTGACGGCATGGATCGAGATGGAAGCCACGGTAGCCGAAGCGAGGCGCATCCTGGATGTCACAGCACTGAGCCACCCACTTCACGCCGCTCACCTTGGTAGCGCTCTCCACCTGTGCAGGCAAGAGCTGCATGAAGCTCTGCATACCATAGAAGGCACCCTTTCCGGTCTTCGCCTTGATTACTACGCCCTTGCTGGTAACGGTCAGGCGATAGCCTTCCTCAGCCATTTTCATGGAAGGAGAAATCTGGATAGAGATATTTCCCTTCTTGCCGCCTACGGTTACATCATAGCCGGTAGATGCCTTCAGCTTATCAGCCATATACTGTGCGATGTTCTTGCCATCCGCAGTCTGATAAGAGATCACTACCTTTTGAGGCAATACAAACTCACCCTTCTGCACCTGTGTTTTCACAGGCACAGGGATAATATTAATATCTGCAGCTACAGCCTGAGTTGAGACTCCCCCCAACATCGCTGCGCAAGCTGCCAACGAACCTAAGAATTTGTTGATTTTCTTCATATAAAGTTGAATATTGTGTTAGTTGCAATGATTGCCTCCCAGCTTTTTTGCTGGCTGGAAGGCAAAGTAGATATATATTAATGTTAGTTAGAAACCTCGATAATAATATCTTTTATTTTTAGCTGAATACTTAATAAAATATTTTATTTTGCAAAGATACGTCTTTTATTAATTAGTTCCATCATTTTTAGGTTAATAAATCTAAAAGGCTTTTATTTTTTTAGTTTATTGACAAGAAGCGGCCATTAATAAGTGTCGTTTTTACCATTATATCAATCAGTTATGGCTACATAAGGTTTATCTGTTGCTGAAATGATTGCAGATAAAATCACTCTTATGTCTCTATATATAAATAGGTATAATACTAAATCACGAAGCACCGAAGAGGAAATTTGCAAAAAAATAGCCCCAATTAAGTTTTATTAACTCAGAAATCATTGTGCCAAACTTAAAAAAGACTATCTTTGCAACAAAAAAATTTTAGTTATGGCTAAAGACATAATAAAATATATTAAGAACATCAACCGAAAACCTTCTGTTCCTAGACGACTACTAGAGCAGTTCATTGCAAAGGGTGCTTCTACCATACCTGAATTATCAAAGGGCATAGGGGTGAGCCTCCCGACAACGACGAACGCTCTGAATGAACTGATGGGACAGGGACTTGTCAGGGAGATCGGAAAGAAAGCCGATTCCGCTGGCCGAATCCCGATGGTTTACGACCTGGAACCTACCGCAGGTTACTTTGTTGGTGTGAACCCGGAAATGGACTGCCTCGCTTTGGCAGTGAGCGACTTCTGTGGCAATCTGATCACAGAGAAGCAGAAAGTTCCTTATGTGTATGAGAATACGCCTGAGAGCCTTGCCGAGATGGGAAAGATTATTAATGTCTTTATCGACAATCTACCTATTAAAAGAGAAGAAATCCTGGAAATTTGCGTGAACGTAGCCGAACGAGTGAGATCTCTGGAAGGAAGAGCTTACAACATGTTCACGTTCCTGGAAGAACCTCTGGCTGAGAAGCTCACAGAGCTGTTGGAGCTTCCAACCTGCATCGAGAACGATTCCCGCAGTATGACCTACGGAGAGTTTATCAAAGGATGCTGTAAAGGTAAGAAAGATGTCATCTTCGTCAACATATGCTGGGGTTTGGGCATCGGAATCATCATCGACGGCAAGCTGTACTACGGCAAGTCGGGATATTCTGGAGAGTTCGGTCACATGACTGCCTACAACAACAACATCATCTGCCACTGCGGCAAGATCGGCTGCGTGGAGACAGAAGTATCGGGCAGAGCACTCAAGAGAAAACTAACGGAGAATATCCTGGCAGGCAAGCCATCCATTCTCTCGGACAAGGTACTCAAGCAGAAAGAGGAGCTTACGCTGGAAGACATCATGGATGCCATCGCTAAGGAAGATGTACTGAGCCTTGCCACCCTGCAACACATCGCAGATGAGTTGGGCAAGCAACTGGCAGGCATCATCAACATATTCAACCCAGAGATGCTGGTCATCGGCGGAGAAATGTCTGTCACAGGCGACTATCTCACCCTGCCAGTGAACATGGGAATCAAGAAGTATTCGCTCAATGTCATGAACGAAGATTCACAAATCGTCACTTCTGAGCTGAAAGACCAGGCCGGTGTCATCGGAGCGTGTCTGATAGCTCGACAGAAGTTGCTTACAATATAAAACCTATCACGACTAGCGGCATCAGCATCGTCTTAGGCGGTGCAGAATAGGTGCCCATATATCAACATTATCCGCTGCATTCTAGCTTTTAGCTTGATGACAAAAAATGCAAATATTACTACACCTATATGAGAACAATTTAAAATGACCTATGACACAAAGGGGCAAATTGTTATTTTGCAGCAAATCTGAGTTCAATGTTACTTCCTTGTATGGGGGTAATGATATGAATTACGAGGGGCGCGCCAACCAATGGCGCCCCCTCTTTCTAAAGACAACAACAAAGCTAAAAATAAATAGCTAACAATCATATAAGACTACTCCAGAAGAAGTAGCTGATGATAATAAATGAAATAAACCAAAAACATATATTAGTCCTATGACAATAGTTCGTTAAAATTTGAGATAATGGCTAAGCAGCTT
>NZ_QSQJ01000043.1:0-35733 GCF_003436715.1 Prevotella sp. TF12-30
TGTCTTAAAATAAAGTCGTAACTTTGCAGCTGAAAATTAATAGATGGAGGAAGAATATGGCAAATTATATCAGATTTGACTGGGCGATGAAGCGCCTGCTTCGCAACAAGGCAAACTATGCCGTGCTGGAAGGCTTTATGTGTTCGCTGCTGAACGAGAAATTCAAGATCAACCGATTCCTGGATAGTGAGAGCAATCAGCAGACCGAGAATGATAAATTCAACAGAGTGGATATCCTGGCAGAAAATGAGAAGGGAGAATTCATCATCTTCGAGATACAGAATACCCGGGAACATACCTATTTCCACCGTATGCTCTATGGAGTTTCCAAGGTCATCACAGACAATATCAGTCTGGGCGATGATTACGACAAGGTGCGCAAGGTATATTCCATCAATATCGTGTATTTCACATTGGGACAGGCCAAGGATTATGTATATCATGGCAAGACGATGTTCCAGGGACTGCATCTGCCGAATGATATCCTGAAACTCTCCAACCGACAGAGTGAACTCTTCTTCGGTGATGAAATCCCTCAGGGTCGCAAGACTAATCGCGAAGCCGGAGACATATTCCCGGAGTATTATCTGCTCTGCGTGAACAACTTTGATAAGCTGGCGGTGAACAATCTGGATGAATGGATCGAGTTTCTCAAGACTGGCGAGATCAGCGAGGCTGCCCAGGCTCCAGGTTTGGCTGATGCCCGCAAATGCCTGGACATAGATAAGTTGACCGTAGCGGAAAAGAACGACTATGTCCGTCATATGGAGAATCTGCGCTATCAGCGCAGCGTTATCAAGACGGGTTATGATGATGGCTGGCAGGAGGGTCATGCCGATGGCCGAGAAGAAGGTCGTGCCGAGGGTCGTGCCGAAGGTCGAGAAGAAGGTCGTGCCGAAGGAGCCAAAGATGAGAAGAAGGCCACTGCCCATCGCCTTCTTGCAATGGGCTTGTCTGCCGAGCAAGTGGCAGCAGCAACCCAGTTGTCACTAGATGAAATCAAGAAATTATAGCTGCTTTTTGAAAAAGATAAAGGGAGATTTCGCCAAGAAATCTCCCTTTGTCAGCTGTTCGCCGTTAATCATTTCATTGAATTTTTCCATCATTATTGATATTTAAAAGTTATTACTTGTTTTTATCGGTGCGAAGATAAGAAGAATCCGGCATTCCACCAAATCACTCAGTCAATGCGGCGATAGATGGAGTCTATTCATTTAAAGGTTACAACCTGATGCCGTATTTCCTGATGCCTTCTCCCATCATCTCCTCCGGAATGAATATCTTGAGGGTATCGACTAGGGTGTTCAGCATCCGCTCACGGATGTAATCCTCCCTGATATAGAGCGATATGCGCCGCTGCGACAGATAATCTCCTTCTATCTTTCTTACATTCCTCTTCTGCTCCTCACTCAGGAAGGGGAGGTGCATCTCTGGAATGATGGTGAAGCCACCATTCTCATCCACTATCCTTATCAGGGTCTCGATGCTGCCTGCCTCATAGATATGATGACCCTTGCTGCGCGCCTTGCAGAACGAAAAGGCACTGTTGCGCAGACACTGTGCCTCCTTCATAATCCACATGTTCTCATACTCCAGATTCTCTGGCTTGAAAACAGGGAGCTTGCGCCAGCAGCTCTCGGCAAGATACACATAGAACTTCTCCGTGTAGAGCGGTATCTCCAGAATGCCTTCACGGATATTGTCGGAGATGGCTATGCCGGCATCCGTCTCACCACGAAGCAGGGAATCGAGCATGAAATCAGCCTTCAGTTCCTGAATGTTGAGATCCACCGATGGATAGTTTTCCCGATAGTGTCTGATGAACTTGGGCAGGATGTAGGGGGCAATGGTTGGACCCACGGCGAGCGACAGTCTTCCGCCTATCTCTCCCTTATCTTCCATCACGATTTCCGAGATGCGTTCTATCTCCTGCAATGCCGTTTCTGCCTGACGGATAATCTTCTTGCCTGATGCAGTGGGAGATACGGTCTTGTTGTTTCTTTCGAAGATACGGGTATCCAGTTCTTCCTCCAGTTTCACAAGCATGGCACTGAGCGTGGGCTGCGAAACCAGGCAAGCCTCTGCTGCTCTCGCAAAATTGCGAAAGCGGTTGAGTGCCACAATATATTTCAGTTGCTGTAAATTCATATCGCTATTCTATTTATATCAGCCAAGTACAGGGCTTATCTTGCCTTGAGTTTGCAGATGAGTTGAGTCATGTTGCCCATCGGACAGAAAACACACCAGGTTCTAGGGCGATAGAAGATGGTGAGTAGCACACCCACTATCAGCGAGGTGAGCATGATGCCATAGAGACCGAAGGCAAATTGAGCCTTCCAGGGTTCTATCTCTACAGGATATGCCCAGTGCCAGGGAACATCAAAGCTCCATCCGAAAACAGCCATGAACAGCGGAATCATAAAACAGATGACTCCCAGCCATGCAAACCCGATGTTGAAGAATCCAAGAGTGAAATAGGTGGCAGATACCAGCCACAGATAATCACTCCACTTCTTGCTTTTTTGTCTTGCCATAAAAATGCTTTTTATCTGTTATCTCAATACCTTGTGCATGACTCCTGCCGGACAATTCCTTTCACAGATGCCGCAACCTATGCACAGATCCTCATTCACTACTGCATAACATCCTCGGTAGATGCTGATGGCATCCTTGGGACACACCTTTACGCAAACACCACATGCCACGCAGCGGTCGTGCTCGCTTTGAGCCTTGTATTTTGCCATCGTTTTCTACTGATCGGTTAGTTTATCCAACTGCTCTTCCAGAAATTCTGCCGCATCGGCTACGCAGAGCGGGCATTCTCTGAGTATCTTACCTGTGCCTACACCTTTGAGAAGCTTGCACTGGGTAGCCCCATTACGCTGCTGGAATTGGGTCATAATCTGTCGCATCGCCTTGACAGACTTAGCCTTATCCTTTGTTGCAAGGCCTAATACCACTCCTGCTCCTACGAGGGCACCGCAGGTTCCTTCCATGTTTCCCATTCCTGCAGCGAAGGCATTGCCTACATTCTTGAGTGTCTCTTCGTCCATACCAGTATAGTCATGATAGGTACAAACCACTGCCTGGGTACAGTTGTGAGACCCACAACGCTTCTTCTCTGCTGCAATTTCTTTTCTTGTTTCCATATTTATCTTGTTTATTTGAATTTTGCTGCAAAGATACGGCTTTTATAATAGATAAACGAAAGATTATGGCTATTTTATCATAGAAACTATCTATTGTATTCTGCTTTCCGACGGGCTATGCATACGAGTGCATGCCCGTGAGGAAGAAGTTGACACCGAAGTACGTCATGGCGATGCTCAGGAAGGCAAGGGTGACGTAGATGTGATACACCAGCGGCTTGCGGAAAACCGGTAGACTCTGCGTATGCACTACTACTGCATAAATCATAAAGGTGATGAGCGCCCACGTCTCCTTGCTGTCCCAACTCCAATACGTGCCCCAACTGACATTTGCCCAGATGGCTCCGATGAAGATGCCGAATCCCATCGTGGTGAGTGCTGGGTAGAGGAAGAGACGGCTCAACGCCTGCATCCGCTCACGACGGGAACGCCAGCAGATGCCCAGAATACCACAAAGCCAGGTGAGTATCAGAAGTACGTAACTCATCATGATGACACTGACATGTACGCAGAAATAAGGGCTGTTTAATATCGGTGCACGCTCACCAGTAGAAAAATCGATGTGGCTGAAATGATAAATCAGGAAGATGAATCCTATGCCAACAAGACTGAACACGACCATCAGAAGACTCCGGAACTGCTGCCAGGAGCGTTGGAGCAACTTCCTGTAGCCACCTTTTTTGTCGAAGAGTATCCAAACCAGCGAAACGAAAAGCAGAAAATAGCCACAATACGTTACCGGAATACCGAATGGGTCGGAATTGATGGCAAGAACACTTCCCATCCCATCCTCATCATACGATGCCTGATAGAACCGGTAGGAGCCATGGGTATAGATCTTATTGAGCGATACCTTTGCCTCCTCCATCTCGTAATGATCCGTTACTCTGAATTGCGAGGAATAATCCCTGACGACATCCGTACCCTCATACAGATGGATGTCAAACTTCTGAAGACTCAGGGTGAAAGGCAGTCGGCGCTGCTGGATACCCTCTGCAGGATTGTTGGAAAAATAAATATCCGAAGGTTCGCCGATGCGAAGATGCATCATTCCCTGCTTGCCGTTGACATGCGTGATGAAGGCACCTGCGAGGATGATGACGAAGGAAAGATGAAGCGCCCAGGTAGAAACAGCTTTCACCTTTCGCTGGATGATATAGAAAATGCCCAGGGCGGCTAGTGCTGCCCAAATCAGGATAAACCACCAGGTTCCATAATAGTGGGAATGGGCATAATCCGTACCTTCTAGTTTCTCTACAATGCTGGCTGCAGCCATGCATACGAGAATCAGTATGTAGAGGATGAATAATATCTTTTTAATCATGGTTCGTTACGAAATCTTTCTAGTGTAATCTTGCGTGTATTGCATCATCTAGTGTAATCTTGTTCTATCTTGCTGCAAAATTACGATATAATTTTGAGATAAGCAAACTTATCCAGATTTTTTATTCATATATTTAAAAGCAGCCAGGTATCTGGATAGGGTACCTGGCTGCCTGATATTCTTGATTGATAAGATGCACTATATGTGTTAGATAGAACGCAGGAACTTAACCACTGCATCACGCTCACTCTTAGGTGCCTTGTAGAAGTTCATGGCTGAATGATAGGCATGACTCTTCTTGCTGTAGCAGTGCCACATGATTGCTTCCACCTCGTTGCGGGCACGACAGTCGTGCAAGCGGTCTTCTGCACCTGTGTTCAGATAGCTCAAGCCACGACCCCAGAGTGGAGTGGTGCGGCACCATGATCCGTGGATGTCGTTCATCATATAGAGCTTGTGCTGAACGAAGTCAGAATATGGATGGATGGTCTGGTTCTGATAACGAGGCAACTTCTTGTCTGCGAGATACTTGGATGTTACGTAGTTGTCATCGCCAGTCTTCCATGTTGGCTTGTGACAGCTGGCGCATCCCCAACTCATGAAGAGCTTCTTACCCTCCTGTACCTGAGGATCGTTCAGGTTGCGGGCACGAGGCACGGCAAGACCACGGTGCCATACCATGAAGGCATAGAAATCGTCCATGCTCTGCTCTGGCTTGAAGATGTAGTACTTGTTGTCAAACTGGTTGGTCTTTGGATCCAACAGGTTTGCCACTGCTTCCTTGATGCCCTTGTCGGTACCATCAGCATAATAAGGAGAAGTAGGATCCTTCTTGATGGCTGCAATCACGTCCGCATTCTCTGACATCGCCTTAGCCCAAGGAGTGGTGGTGTAGAGACAAGGACGGTCCTTGCGGGTTACATTGGTGATGTTCCAGATGGCGTTGGCACCAGGTCCATCCTGCAAGCTACCACGGGTCAGGGCATAAGTGAAGCGCTTGATGAGCTTCTTGTTGCCGTCGGTGGTGTTAGGATCGAATGCTGTGCCATCTGCATGCACACCACCCGTAGCATACTTACTGTCTCTGCCGAAGCTGGTATAATAGGCACCGGCAGTCATCTCCATAGTGTTGGCATCAAACATACTTGGGTTGATGTATTCGCTTACATCCTTGCCTTCTTTCTTGAAATAAGAAGCCTCCGACTTATATTGAGCTACGATGTCCTCGCTAGGGATGGCATCGATGAGACCCGTACCGCCGATACCGATGGTAGATTCCAAGCGAACAGCATAGTTGCTTGGACGCGGATTGGTATTGAATGCATCCTGAGGAATGGTAATCTCTGGATAAATCAGATCAAACTTCTCGCCATCAGGGAACTGCATGGCAGGAATCTCATCAGTCTCCATCTTGGCAATGTGCAGCCAGCTCATGTTGATCTTGCTCTCGTCGACAGGAGGGAGGAATGGAGACTGAGCCTGAGTCTGAGGCATACCGGTTACCTCGGAGATATAGGCACCATCGTTAGAACCCTCTGATTTAGGATGATAGACTACGAGCAGATAGCCGTTACCATTACCATAGCGGGTTTCATACTGTGCCTTGCGCTTGCCATGACCATACTCTGGGTGACAGTCGATGCAGGAAGAGCGGACAGAAGCAGGACCTAAGCCCTTGAACGCACCGGTGTTCCAGGTGTACTGGCGCTCGAACATCTGCTCGCCGATAAAGAACTGCTTGAAGAGTTCTGGGTCGTTGTCAACGGCTGGTGTCTGGTCTGAGTAGCAGTTGGAATTCGTGTTATCTGTTGTACCCAACTCACCACCTGGATACCACTCATCCGCAGAAAAGTTACCCACTTCCTTGCCTACGTAAGCGGCATCAGTTTCCTGAATCTCGACTTTGTTGTCGTCATCAGAACAGCTGGCCATTGTCATTGCCAGAGCCATGGCGAACGACATGTAGGCGTAATTCTTAAAATTCTTATTCATAATGTATTTTCTTTGTAATATATTATATTTTAACCCAAATGACGTAGCTTCGCTTCTATTGAAGAAAGCAAAGCTACGTTATCCTTTATCCTTTATTTTGTTGTTTCTGCTGTAATGGATAGATTACTTAGAAACCTTCAAATTGCGGAACCACTTACCTGCATTGTTCAACTCGTCATCCAGGGTGTTGATCTTGTCGATGCAAGTCTTTACCTGAGCGTGAGCAGGATTATCAACGAAGGCGGTGCCGCTCTTCTTGGCAGACTCCAATGAAGCAATTGCCTCGTCAAGCGCTGTGTTCAATGCGCTGTAGCCACTGTAGTTGTACTTCTTCATGATGGTCATCAAAGAATTAGCCTCAGGAGTGGTGGCATTTACATCACGTGTACCATAGAGGGAGTTCTTGATAGAGTAGATGTTGTCCTGGTAGTCGATGAATGAACGCTTGCTGTATGGAGACTCGATGTAGTCTTTAGACTCAGCTTCGCCATCCTCTGTTGTACCGCCCTGACCGGTAGCTACACGGTAAGCCTGACCCAACTTCTGGGTGTAAACCTCCTGACAGATGCTTGAGCAACCACCTACAAATACATTCTCCAAGGTCTCCTGCCATGTAGGGAACCAAGCCTTCTCGCCTGTGGCATTGAGGAAGAACTGACCGTAACCGATACCTGCAGAAGAAAGAGCACCAGCACTCTCCTTCAAACCAGCAAGACCGTCAACCACCCACTTGCAGTTGCTTGTCAACCAAGAACCGAGGGTAGCATCACCATTCCAACCATACTGGAGGAGTGAAGTCATGTTGTAGATATCACCAGCTACAGCGGCAGCAAATGCCAATTCATCGATACCCTTCACTGATGTCATGCCTTTTTCTGTCTCGTTGGCATTCAGCATAGCAGCAGTACGTTCTTTACCTTCACGGAAGAGTACGAACTCCAATCCGTGGAAACCAATCACTGAGTCGAAGTGCTTGTTCTCTGTATAGATGAACTTAGATGGGTTTTCACCATTGATACCGGCGATGATTTCCTGATTGTTAAGTGCTGATACCATCTGGTCGTGGTCGAGTGGCCATGAGTCGATGTGTGGGTCAATCTCGTTGTTGGCGGCTGCACCATAGAGGAAAGCCTCGCTGCGCTCCCACTCACGGCGTGCGTTCTTGAAAGCCTCGCAGGCAGCAGTGATATCAGCATCGCTCAAGTTGCCAGCCTTGGCGTTGGCGTAAGCCTTGTCGCATGCATCCTTCAAAACCTTGGCATTGTTTCTCAAATCCCCGTAGGTAGGATAGATAATGTCGTTAACATAAGTGTTGGCAACAGCCGATAATTCTGTTGCTGGAACTACGTTACCCTCTGTTACTGGGTCATCATCATCGCTACAAGAAGCGAAACCCAAAGATAAAGTCATTGTTGCAACGAACAAAAATGCCTTCTGGAAAATCTTTTTCATTTTTCTTTGTTTTTTATGTTTAAATATGATAATTATAATCTATGAAACAGCAGCTTCCCCTGTATTAGAGGAAGAAGCCCTGATAAGCGATGCCGATGTTCACGGCTGGCTCATTGTTGTACTTAGAGTGGAAGATGCGCTGGTTGTACTCTGCCTTCACACAAATCTGTGGGAGAGGAAAGTAGTTGATACCTGCTGCCACAATCTTGCGGTTGGTCCACTTAGCGGTGGAATTGTGTACGGATGAATCGTAATACTCAAAATGACCGAACACATACAGCTTCTGCTTGTCTTCGCGGAGCTTGGAAATCTGAGAGAAGACATCGTAGCCAGCTTCTACCATAGATGCGATGGCATGACTGCCGAAGTATTTTCCGCTGCCCGATTCGTTAGGCTTCACTTGCTGCGTACCAGGATATACGAGGCTGGTGATGGCAGTGGCATCGCTTACATAGCCATAATCCACATTGCCTCTAATCTTCCAGTTGTACTTGTTGTAGGTGAAGTCGAAGGCACCCACATATACATTTCCCTTGATATTCTTGTACTTGACATCATGAGGAGTCGTGTTGCCTATCGCCTTGCCATAGTAGCCGCTCAATCCGATGCGCAGTCCAGGAATGCTGTAGTTATCTACACGGGCTGCCACGGCATATTTGTTGGCTACTTCAAACTCGTATGGACTCTTGGCACCGCCCTGAATCCAGTTGCTGCGACTGAAACGGAAGGCGTTCAAGCCTGCCAGGAACTGTGCTTCGTAACGGAATTTGCCGCTCTTTCCCCAAAAACTGATACCTGTCTGGTGCCAGGTGCAAGGAAGGATAGTGTTTTCGCCTTCTGGACGATAAACAGTAAAGAAATTCAATGGTTCATGATAGGCATTGGTAAGACCTACAGGTACCACGATGTGACCAGCCTTGATGTTAGCCCATCGACCGAAAGATTTCTGAATCCAGAACTGTTCCAGTTCCACCTCGCCACCTTTCTCTACCTCCTGTTCATACTCGATGGCCTCCTCTGCTTCGTATTCGATAGACTGTCCGGTACCTCCGTGTTCAAATTCAATCTCAGTACCCATGGTCCATCCCTTTCCGAAGTCGTAACCCAGGTAGATTACTGCATGGGGGATGTCGAAGCGTCCGTGGTCGGGAGCATTCTTATAAGCAGTAGCGTTAGAGTAGCGTTTGCCAGCGTCGCTATAGAAGTTGCGGCTCATGGCAACCTCGCCATAACCACCTACGCTCAGTCTGTTACCCTTTACATGCTGCATCACACTATCGGCAGCCACAGTTTGTGCACTTGCCGTTGCCAAACCGGCAACGAGGGCAGCGGACATCAATCCAATTCTTAAACTGTTCATCTTTAATATTTTGAAATTATTGTTATCGTATAATTTTATATAAGGAAAAGAGCGCGGATATCTGCTTGCTTTCTCGACACTTTAGAGGCCTAGTATCTCCTTAAAGCCCTGTAGCTTGATAAGGAATTACGCAGCTCTGCCGCTCGGGAGTGGCAATCATCACCGCGCTCTTTCTCGATTTCGGGTGCAAAGGTACGGAGTTTTAAAAAATCTTGCAATACCTAAATTTCGGTAAACATCGGCATCCCCATTTCTAGGTATTGCGGGTTTCGAAACTTTTTTGTATATTTGCAACCGAAATAAAAACATGATGAATGTTCTTGATACAAGGATGTTTGCATTTAAGGATAGAACAAGATGAAAAATCAGAAGATGTATGAGGCTGAAGACAAGATGATCAGCATCATTAGAGACAATTACAATATCTTGCAGAGCCTGGGTAGCTTCGGCATCAACCTGGGATTCGGCGACAAGACGGTAAGGGAAGTCTGCGAAGAGCAGAACGTGGATACCTACACCTTCCTTACTGTGGTAAACTTTACGATAAATGGTTACAAAGAATACGATAATGCAGACCGGTTGTCGTTGCCTACCTTGTTGCATTATCTCAAGGCATCACATGCCTACTACATAGATTTCCAGTTACCTTTTATCCGTAAGGAGCTGGTGGATGCACTCGATGAAAAGGATAATCTGGCGCGACTGATCCTGAAACTCTATGATGATTATGCCCACAGCATCACCAACCACATGAAGTATGAGGAGAAGATGGTCTTTCCTTATGTTCAGGCACTTATAGATGGTAATGCCAATACCAACTTTGATATCGAAACCTTCTCGAAGCATCATATGCAGGTGGATATGAAGCTGAAGGAACTGAAGAGCATCATCATCAAGTATCTGCCTTCGGATGGACTGCACAACAACCAGCTCAGTGCCACCCTCTATGACATCTACAACAACGAGGAGTGGCTTATGCATCACTCTGAGGTAGAGGAAGAAATCTTTATTCCTGCTGTGAGAAATGCAGAGCGGAAACTGAAGCAGAATGATGTGAGTGCCAAGATTTCGAGCATGATCAATCAGACACCGAACAACGATGAGCAGTTGAGCGACCGAGAGAAGGATGTAATCATTGCGCTGGTTCAGGGTATGTCGAACAAGGAGATAGCTGACCATCTCTTTATCTCCGTGAACACGGTGATTACCCATCGCCGAAACATCGCCCGAAAGCTTCAGATTCATTCTCCTGCGGGTCTGACGATTTATGCCATCGTAAACGATCTGGTTGATATTTCCACGGTGAAACTCTAGTTTTGCTTAGGAAAAATGACCTTCGAAATGTTATTTTTTATAAAATGATAGTGCCTTCCCTGCTGCTTGCGGGGAAGGCACTATCATTATATATAGGTATGTGAGTAGGAGGCATCATCATTTTGGGGGATGCCTCTCCGGCTGCTAGATCTTGTTGATATCCACATAACCGTGCATCACGGCATAGATGGTAAGCGAAGAAACGCTCTTGATACCCAGTTTTTCCTGGATATTCTTGCGGTGGGTAATCACGGTGGTGGTACTGATGAAGAGCTTTTCAGCTATCTCCTTGTTGATTTTGCCTTGTGCCACCAGCGAGAGTACCTCGATTTCCCTGTCTGAAAGGGCTTTCTCCCTGGACTCTGAGGAATCCATCGGCGGGATATATTCGCCGTGGGGATGTCCCGAACGCTGCAGACGGATCAACTGTCGGATGAGCTTTGATTCCGGTACGTTGACGCAGATGCAGTGGAATCCCTGCAGCTGCGAGTTGAGGTCGTTGCAGGGGGTAAGCACGATGGTATGGGGGCGATACGCCTCTTCGATGAAAAAGTTGCGGTGAGCCAAAAGAATCTGCATCGACACAAAATAGTGCATGAAGCGTTCGGGTGCATTCGACTCAAATTCGCCGAATGTACCGAAGATGCTGATCTTTACCATCGGAACGACATTCTCCAGCAGTCCCTTGAGACCCAAGGCTGCCAGCGTATTGTTATCTACAATGGCGAGTTCGGGCATCGCCTTGCCTGCCATTGCTTTCTTCATTTCTTCGTTCATCATATTGTTGATATATCTGTTATTGTTTACAGGAATGGGGTGAGGAACTTTGCCGCAAACCATCCCTTGAATCTTTGCCATCCGGTGCGCCACTCTCGCCAGTTCTGCTCGTTGAGCAGGAAACTGTCTTTCTTCTCCCTGTCGAAGAGACGGTCGAGCTGGTGGGTAGTGCATGAATCCACAATCACGGCATTCTCTTCGTAATCCCATCGCAGGCTTCGGGCATTGAGGTTGGCGCTGCCTACGGTGCAGAACTTGCCATCCACCATGATGATCTTGGTATGATGGAAGCCCGGCGTGTACATCCATACATGGCAGCCAGCCTTCATCAGCTTGTGGGCATTATAGAATCCGCAATCTGGGGTGAGCGGAATATCGCTCCTGGTAGAAAGCATGATCTCTACCTTGACGCCTCTTTTCACCGCCCGCTTCAATGCCTTCTTGAGCTTGGGACTCAGGGTGAAGTAGGGACTGATGAGCTTGATGCTGTCCTGGGCATCGTTGATGGCATTTACATAGAAGTAGCGGATGATATCCTTCGTGATATGCGGCTCACGATTGATGATGCCCACCATCTTGTGATAGGCTGTGGCTGTGGTGTCAGGCTTGAGATTCTCTACCAGGTAATCTTCCTTCTCCTTGCGGTAATACTCCTCGCCGTCGATATGCTGTCCGCTTACCTTGTTCCACATCTTGAGGAAGATCTTCTGCAGGGTATTCACCTCGCTGCCGTCGATGCGACAGTGCATATCGTGCCATTCTCCTACCACCTTTGTACCTTTTATATAATAGTCGGCAACGTTCATGCCGCCGGTATAGGCTATCTGTCCGTCGATGACTACGATCTTGCGGTGGTCGCGGTTGAAAACGGCATGTACCCATGGGAACTTCAAGGGCTTGTATTCGAAGATTTCGATACCGTTGGCACGGATTTTCTTGAGATGCCGTTTTCGCAGCGGCTTGTTGTTGGATGAGTTTCCGAAGCCATCGTAGAGGGCTCTTACCTTGACTCCCTGCTTCACCTTCTCGGCAAGGAGGTCGAAGAGGAGGGAGGCAATGCTGTCGTTGCGGAAGTTGAAGTATTCCAGATGCACGCTGTGCTTAGCCTGACGGATTGCCTGAAACATATCATCGAATTTCTCCTGTCCGCTCATCAGGAGCGTGACGGAGTTGTCGCGGGAAAAGCTAACACCCTTCCCACGAAGCTGGTTGACTATCAATGAATCGCTGGTCTGTGCGCTGCACAGCGAACTAGCCAGCCATAAAGTCGCTATTAATAAATAATATCTCATCTTATCTATAACCGTGTAATCTATAAATCCGTGTCATCCGTGCCTGAATCTTAAACCATGCATGCATAGTGATCTACGATGCCTTTCAAATGATTATCCTTATCTACTACTAGTACCGTATGTACCTTGTATTTGTGCATGATGCGCTGAATCTCCGAAATCTTGGTCTTCGGAGTCACCATCTTCGGAGTGGTGGTCATAATGTCGCTCACGGTCTTGTTGAAGAATTCAGCCTGCCACTTCTCCATGGCACGGCGGATATCTCCATCTGTAATCAGACCGATGACACGCTGGTCTTCATCGAGCGAGATTCCCAGTCCGAGCTTACCCTTGCTCACATGGATGATGGCCTCGCCCAGATGCATCTCCTTAGGGATGATAGGCATGTCTTCGTTGCGCATCACGTCTTCGGCGGTGGTGAGGAGACGCTTGCCCAATTCGCCGCCCGGATGGAACTGGGCAAAGTCGCGTGGCTTGAAGTGGCGCACCTGCATCAGGGCTATTGCCAGAGCATCGCCCATGGCGAGGGCAGCAGTGGTACTGCTGGTAGGAGCAAGGTTGAGCGGACAAGCCTCCTTCTTCACCTTGACGGTGATGTGATGGTTGGAGTATTTTGCCAGCAGTGAATTCGGATTGCCCGTTATGGAGATGATAGGCACGTTCATGTGGAGCACCATCGGGATGAAGCGGAGCAGCTCGTCGGTCTGACCACTGTTGCTCAGTGCCAGCACCACGTCCTTGTCGGTCATCACACCGAGGTCACCGTGATATACATCCAGCGGGTTGATATAGAATGCCGGTGTACCTGTAGAGGCGAGGGTTGCTGCAATCTTGGCACCCACGTGTCCGCTCTTGCCCACACCCGTAACGATGATCTTGCCCTGGCAATGATACATCATATCTACGGCTTTCTCAAAATTATCGTCCAATAAGGCGATCTGGTCGAGGATGGCCTGTGCCTCGTCTCTCAGAGCCTGTTCACCATAACTTCTTATTGTCTTGTCGTCCATGATTTACTTTGAACTTTGAATTTTTAACATTGAACTTTATGATTAGATTCTCTTACAGGAGTTCCTGGATGAGAGATTCTAACTTGGCTAATTCTAACATGTTGGCTGCATCGCTCTTGCCCTGGTCTGGGTCGGGATGCACCTCGAAGAAGTAGCCTGTGGCACCGAATGCCTTGGCAGCCTTTGCCATAGCTGGTACAAACTTGCGGTCGCCCACGGTCTTGCCATCGCCTGCGCTTGGTCGCTGTACGCTGTGGGTGCAGTCCATGATGACATTAGGTACAATCTCCTTCATATCCGGAATGTTGCGGAAATCTACCACGAGATTGTTGTAGCCGAAGCAGTTGCCACGCTCGGTGAGCCATACTTCGCTGGCTCCGCTATCCAAAGCTTTCTCAACCGGATACTTCATATCTCTTCCGCTGAGGAACTGAGCCTTCTTGATGTTGACAATCTTGCCGGTCTTGGCAGCCGATACGAGCAGGTCGGTCTGGCGGCAGAGAAAGGCTGGTATCTGGAGGATATCGCATACCTTGCCCGCAGCTTCAGCCTGATAGCTCTCGTGGATATCGGTGGTGATGCGAAGTCCGTATTTCGACTTGATGTCGCTGAGCATCTGCAGACCTTTCTCTAGACCAGGACCACGGAAAGAGTGGATGCTGGTTCGGTTGGCCTTATCGAAGGATGCCTTGAATATGATGTCGGTTCCTAAGTCCTGGTTGATACGAACGAGTTCCTGAGCTACTGTATCCAGTAGTTCCATCGACTCGATGACGCATGGTCCTGCAATGAATGTTGCCATAATTATAGTATTTATTGTTATTTCTTCCTTAATTATATCTCTATTTGCGTGCAAAGTTATTAATAAATCGTGAAAAACCCAAGAATAATGTGCGTTTTTTAAGATTATCAGCTTGATGAAGTATCTTTTTTTTCTTTTCTTTGCGATATTTCACCGAAAATCATTACATTTGCAGTGCATTTAAAAAATACGACAATGAACATACTCATAGCAGACAGTGGCAGTACCAAGACCGACTGGTCGTTGATAGACGGGCAAGGTCAAGTAGTGATGACTTGCAAGACGCAGGGCATCAATCCGATTCACATGCAGGATGCCGAAGTGCTTCAGATACTGAAGTCGGAACTCATCTTGCCGGAATCACCACAGGAAGTGTATTTCTATGGCAGCGGTGTGACCGAGGCGATGAAGCCCCGGATGAACTCTCTCTTGCAGCAGGCTTTTCCTGGAGCCAAGGTAGAGGCTGAAGGGGATATGATAGGAGCGGCAAGATCGCTCTTCGGCAACAAGCCTGGCATCGCCTGCATCTTGGGCACTGGTGCCAACAGTTGTCTCTATGATGGCACGAAGATTGTGATGAATACGCCGCCTCTGGGGTATATCTTGGGTGACGAAGGTAGCGGTGCCGTCTTGGGCAAGCTTTTCCTGAATGGTATCTTCAAGGGCAGTCTGCCTTCGGCTATCAAAAAGAGGTTTCTGAAGTGGTCGGGACTGGATTATCCAGGTATCATCAACAAGGTGTATCGTGAACCGTTGGCTAACCGTTTTCTGGCTTCCATCTGTCCTTTTATTTCTGAGCAGATAGCAGAGGGAGAGAAATATGAGAACGGCAGTGATAAACTGAATGAGGCGATGGCACTGTATCGGGTGGTATTGAGCAACTTCCATGCTTTTTACGAGAACAATCTCATACCTTATATCCAGTATGTAAAAGCCAGTCAGGAGGATATCTCGCAGTTGGAACCTGGCGTGAAAGCCTGGGATTCTTCTTTGGGAGAAGGCATTCCGATGATAGGATTCGTAGGTAGTATCGCTCATTATTTTGAAGCACCGCTGAGAAATGTGATGGAGGATGAGCATCATCTTCATATTGTCAAGATCATGCGTGCTCCGATGGAAGGTCTGATTGCCTTTCATGCGAAATAAATGATGAAGTACCGAGCCTCTTTTTTGAGAGACTCGGTATTTGTTTTACTTGTTGTTGAATTCGCGATGTCATATACTTATTGCCTTATATTAAATATTGATTTTTTTTCGTTTTGCCGTGATAGTACGTTTATTAAGCAAAAAAGTACAAGGGTTATTCAGAAAATAGTGCTAACTTTGCAACCGTAAAACTTAATAATCCTATTGAGAGGATTTTGGGTGAACAATAACAGTTACGAATAAGCAATAACTAACATTTATAAACGATAAAAACAATTAAAACGAAATGCAGAAGGTTTATAGGTTAATAATTATAGGTGTTCTGATGAGTGCGCTCGGTTCTCTCGGGCTGAGCGCGCAAATCAAAGGCTACAACATCGTAGTGAGTGTGACTCCTGATCATCAGGACTGGAACTACAAGGTAGGCGAGAAAGCCAACTTCACGGTAAATGTCAGGAAGAGTGGTACTCTCTTGAACAACGTGAAGATAGATTATGAGGCTGGTCCTGCCATGTTTCCGGATGTGAAGAAAAGTACTACTCTCAAGGATGGTATGATGAAATGGAGCGGAAGTTTGAATAAGCCGGGCTTCTATCGATTCAAGGTCGTCGCTCATGTGGATGGAAAGGATTACGAAGGACTCTGCACCGCTGGCTTCTCTCCCGAAAAGATTCAGCCGTATGCCCAGGAACCGAAAGATTTTGATGCTTTTTGGAAGAAAGCATTGGATGAGGCTCGCCAGACTGATCTGAATATCACCAAGGTCTTGCTTCCAGAGCGCTGCACTCAAGATAAGAATGTATATGAGATCAGTTACAATAACAACCGATGGGGTTCCAAAATATATGGCATCCTGAGTGTTCCGGTAAAGAAAGGCAAATATCCAGCCTTGCTCCGAGTGCCGGGTGCGGGTGTGCGTCCTTATGCAGGCGATACCTATACCGCGCCATCCAAGTGTATCGTTTTGGAAATCGGTATTCATGGCATTCCTGTTACGATGGAACAGAAGGTGTATGATGATCTCCTGAATGGTGAACTGAACGGCTATTGGGATACTAATCTCGAAAATCCAGACCGTAACTCATATAAGAGAGTCATCACCGGAGCTGTGCGTGGAGTGGATTTCATCGCAGCGCTTCCAGAATGGGATGGCAAGACCATCGGCGTAACGGGTTCTTCGCAGGGAGGATTCCTCTCTATTGCTGTGGCTGCACTCGATAAGCGTATCACATTCCTGGCTCCTGTGCATGATGCCATGTGTGATTATGAGGCTGAAATTCATGGAGTTGCAGGCGGTTGGCCTCATTACTTCTATAAGGAGAACAAAGCTCAGGGCGCTGCCTGGAAGGAGACTAAGCTCACCGAACTAGAAGAGGCTAGATTGGAAGGTGCCCGCTATTACGATGGTGTCAACTTTGCCCGTCGCATCACCGTTCCTGGATGGTATAGCTTCGGATATAACGATGAGGTGGTTCCACCAACTTCTTCTTATGGATTATATAATAGTGTGAAAGCGCCAAAGACTCTGAGCCTCTATCAGATGACCGGTCATTACTGGTATCAGGAGCAGTGGGATGAATGGCAGGCTTGGATTATTCAACAATTAACTAAATAAATTTATGTTAGGAAAAAGAATATTGATCAGTGCTGTTTGTCTGCTGGCTATGCAGGGAGCTATGGCACAGGTAGATGGTGTCACTGGTGCTTCTGTTCAGACTGCAGGTACATCTTGCAGCAAAGACAAAAAGGTTTGCAGCAAAACACCAGCTGAACAACTGAAAATTCGTCTGCAGAAAATATTAAACAAGGGTATTATGTTGGGTCATCAGGATGATCCGGTGTATGGTACCACTTGGAAATGGGATGAAGGAAAGAGCGATGTACTTCTTACTACTGGCGATTATCCCGCAGTGATGGGATTTGACCTGGGTAAGATAGAACTCGACAGCAAGGAGAACCTGGATGGTGTTCCGTTCGACAGAATGCGCCAGGAAATCATTGCACAGTATAAAAGAGGTGGAATCGTTACCTTGAGCTGGCATCCTTGGAATCCGGCAACAGGCGAGAATGCCTGGGATCCAAAGGGAGATGCTGTGGCTGCCGTCCTGGATGGAGGTGCACAGCAGCAGAAATTTGACAGCTGGCTCAAAAAAGTATCAGACTTCATCCTTTCTCTCAAGACTAATGACGGCAAACTCATTCCTGTAATCTTCCGACCATGGCATGAAATGAATGGCGGATGGTTCTGGTGGGGCGCCAACAGTTGCACACCTGCACAATACAACCAACTTTATGCAAATACCTATCACAGACTTACTAAAGCAGGGTGCAGCAACATCGTTTGGGCGTGGTCGCCAAATCTCGGAAGCGAGAAGACCGTCGAAGCTTTCTTGGAGCGTTTCCCAGGAGAACAGTATGTGGATATGGTGGGCATCGATATCTATGAGTTTGATAACGATGATGCTGCCTATCAGCAGAATCTCTCTGCCAGCCTGGATGTCATGATGGCAGCGGCAAAGAAGGTGGGTAAGATACCTGCCCTCACCGAAACCGGTTGTCGGGGAATCTCTCAGAAGAAAGACTGGTTTACGAAGACCCTTTGGCCTGTACTCCAAAAGTATCTGGTAAGCTATGTGCTCTTCTGGCGCAATGCCTGGGACAAGCCTCAGGAAGAAGCTTACCTGCCAGGAGTAGGAGATGGAGACATCGTAAACGACTTCAAGGCTTTCAAGAAAGAGAAGAAGGTGCTCTTTGTTAAAGACATCAAGAAAGTTAAGTGAAGAACGAAGAGTGAAGAATTCAATAGTCTTTACTAATCATAAAGTTCAAAGTTCAAAGTTTAAAGTTCAAAGTAAAAAATATTATGACTACATTTCAAGAAAAAGTGAAGGCTCTCCGTGCTCATCACGAGGAATTGTTGAGCCGCAAGAATGAACCGGTAGAGTGGGGCAACGGTATCTACGAGAAATATAAGAATCCTATCCTCACTGCAGAACATACTCCACTGGAGTGGCGTTACGACTTCGATGAGAAGAGCAACCCATATCTGATGCAGCGCATCATGATGAATGCTACGCTGAACTCAGGTGCCATCAAGTGGAACGGCAAGTATCTCCTCGTTGTACGTGTGGAGGGTGCCGACCGCAAGAGCTTCTTCGCTGTAGCCGAGAGCCCTAATGGTATCGATAACTTCCGCTTCTGGGATGAACCTATCACCATGCCGGAGGATGTGATTCCTGCTACCAATATCTATGATATGCGACTCACCGCTCATGAGGATGGCTATATCTATGGTGTGTTCTGTGCTGAGCGCCACGATGATGATCAGCCTGGTGACCTGAGTGCAGCTACAGCTACAGCAGCTATCGCACGTACCAAGGACTTGGTAAACTGGGAGCGTCTTCCAGACCTGAAGACCAAGAGTCAGCAGCGCAATGTGGTTCTTCATCCTGAGTTTGTAGATGGTAAATATGCTTTCTATACCCGTCCACAGGATGGATTCATCGATACAGGTTCTGGTGGTGGTATCGGTTGGGCTTTGGTAGATGACATCACCCATGCAGAGATCAAGGAAGAGAAAATCATCAATGCCCGTCACTACCACACTATCCAGGAGGTGAAGAATGGTGAGGGACCTCATCCTATCAAGACCGATAAGGGCTGGTTGCACCTGGCTCACGGTGTTCGTGGCTGTGCCAGCGGTCTCCGTTATGTACTCTATATGTATATGACCTCTCTAGAGGACCCTACAGAGGTCATCGCAGAACCAGGTGGATACCTTCTCGTGCCAGAGGGATCTGAATATATTGGTGATGTGATGAACGTAGTGTTCACCAACGGTTGGATTGCTGATGAGGATGGCAAGGTATTTATCTACTATGCTTCTTCTGATACGCGTATGCACGTAGCTACCTCTACCATCGACCGTTTGGTAGATTACTGCATGAATACTCCAAAGGATGACTATCGCACTCAGTTCTCTGTAGAGAAGATCAAGGACTTGGTGGCTAAAAATAAAAAGACATTAGGCAAATAAGTATAAAGGTATTAAGATTGTAGGGATTCTCAACCTTTGTCCGTATTCTTAATATGGACGAGGGCGGAATCCCTTTTTCGTAAAGTTCAATGTTCAAAATTCAAAGTTCAAAGTAAAAATGGCTAGTTTAAAGGAAAAAGTTGCTTATGCTTTGGGCGATGCCGCTGCCGGTGGTATCGTTTGGAAGGTGATGTCTATCGCTTTCCCTCTGTTTTTTACCAATGTCTTCGGACTCTCTTTTGCCGATGCTGCTGTGCTGATGTTGGTGGCTCGTATGTTTGATGTGGTGACCGACCCTCTGATGGGTAGTCTTGCCGACCGTACACAGAGCCGCTTCGGTACCTATCGTCCCTGGTTGATTTATGGAGCCGTTCCTTTCGGATTGGTTTTCGCGCTCCTGCTCTATACACCAGATTTCGGTCCGGTGGGCAAGCGTATCTATGCCTATGCCCTCTATCTTCTGATGATGGCTGTATATACGATGGTGAATGTACCTTATGGTTCCCTGCTCGGTGTGATGACCGAGGATGATGACGAGAAGAACCAGTTCTCGTCCTTCCGTATGGTGGGTGCCTATGCGATGGGATTCGCCACATTGCTCTCTTTCCCATATCTTCAGGAGATGGTGGGCGGTACTGCTACCCATCAGTATGCCGTTATCGGTGCCATCCTGGGTGTCGTTGCAGCCGTGATGACTCTGGCTTGCGGTCTTCTTACCAAGGAGCGGCTGAAGCCGAAGAGAGCTGAGAAGTTCTCCTTCCGCCAGTTTGCCGACCTGGTACACAACAAGGCTTGGCTCTATATGACCGCCATTGCTGTATGTACTAACTTTTTCAATGGTTTCCGCTATGCAGTAGCGGGTTATATGTTCGATTACTGTCTGCATGGCAATGTCACCATCGAGGGATTGATCATCAACTACACGGTGTTCATGGCATTCGGTGAGGTAACCTGTATGATTTTCGGAGGAGTATCTCCTTGGTTCACCCGTGTAGTAGGCAGCAAGCGGATGGCATTCTTCTGGGCAGCAACCCTCTGTCTGGTTCTTTCATTGGCATTCTTCTTTATCCCGATGGATCCTGCTTATATCTGGGTGATGATAGCCCTCGTGGTGTTGACCTCTGTAGGTATCGGTATCTATTCACCACTGTTGTGGTCTATGTATGCCGATGTAGCCGATTATCATACCGATCATTTCGGAACCTCAGCTACTGGTCTCATCTTCTCCTCAGGTACGATGAGTCAGAAGTTTGGTACCGCTATTTCCGGTTCGCTCATCGCCCTTTTCCTGGGTTGGGCGGGTGCCAATATGATTACCGACAAGATGGGTAACACCATGATAGATCCAGCCAGTGTCACCGATTCTGTGCTTACCATGGTATGGTCTTTGTTCAGTCTTTTCCCAGCATTCATCGCATTCCTGTTGATGGTTCTTGCTTGGAAGTTCCCTATAAAAAAGTAATAATATGGAAAATCTGAAAAAAGCAATGAAGGATGTGTTGGAAAACAACATCCTCAACTATTGGATTCACAAAGTAAAGGATGAAGAGAATGGTGGCTTCTATGGACGTGTAGATGGCAACGACCGGGTACATCCTGAAGCCGAGAAAGGTGCTGTAATGAATGCCCGTATCCTGTGGGCCTTTTCTGCAGCCTACCGGGTATTGAAGAAGCCAGAGTATCTGGAGGCTGCAACCCGTGCCAAGGAGTATGTGCGTGATCATTTCCTGGACAAGGAATATGGCGGCATCTACTGGAGCGTGGATTACAAGGGCAATCCGCTTGATACCAAGAAGCAGACCTATGCCATTGGCTTTGCCATCTACGGATTCTCTGAGTATGCGCGTGCTACAGGTGATAAGGAAGCGCTGGATATTGCCATCTCGCTTTATAACGACATCGAAAAGCATGCCTTCGATGCTAAGAACAATGGATATATTGAGGCGCTGACCCGTGAATGGCAGCCTATCGCTGATATGCGACTCTCTGATAAGGATGAGAATGGTTCCCGTACCATGAATACCCATTTGCATATCATTGAGCCTTATACCAATCTCTATCGTGTGTGGAAGACCGAAGAGCTGGAAAAGAGCATCCACAATCTCCTGGATATTTTTACTGAAAAGTTGCTCAATCAGGAGACTTGTCATCTCGACCTCTTCTTCAATGATGAGTGGGATGGTAAGCGAAACATTGAGAGTTACGGTCACGATATCGAGGCATCCTGGCTGCTCCACGAAACAGCGCTTGTCTTGGGCGATAAGGAAGTGCTCCATAAGATAGAGCGCATTATCCGCCGCATTGCCGATGCTGCTGATGAGGGCTTGCGCCCTGATGGCAGTATGGTATATGAGCATTGGAAGGATGGTGATCGCTTCGATCTCCAGCGCCAGTGGTGGGTACAGTGCGAGAATATCATCGGTCATATCGATCTCTATCAGTATTTCCGTACGGATGAGAATCTCGAAGTGGCCATTCGTTGCTGGAACTATGTGGCAAAGCATCTGATGGATCAGAAGAACGGTGAGTGGCATTGGGCTATCCTTGAAGATGGTACGGTGAATATGGAAGATGATAAGGCGGGCTTCTGGAAGTGCCCTTATCACAACTCCAGAATGTGCCTCGAACTGATAGAACGTGAATATTAGAAAACTGAACTTGCTAAACTTGAATTAGAATATTCATAGGTGTAGTTGATTGTTAGGTTGAGTCTTGCAGCTTTCGCGGATTACGCGGTTTTTCTTCTTTCCGGAGAATAATTTGCGTAATTTGTGAAAACTGTGAGACTTTTTTTGTTTATTCCGAATAAATATTGTATATTTGCAGTCTGTAGAATCGGGACTTGCCTGGTGACAGTCTCATTCTATATTCAAGATTCAATACTCAATATAAGAAAAAATGTACATAGCAGTAGCAGGAAATATCGGTAGTGGAAAGACCACGCTTACCAAGATGCTCTCCAAGCATTACGGCTGGAAGCAGTACTTGGAGCCAGTGGCAGAGAATCCCTACATCGATGACTATTACAAGGACATCCCCCGATGGGCTCTCAATATGGAGGTCTTCTATCTGAAGCAGCGATTCAAGAATCTGCTTGAAATTCAGCATAGTAAGGAGACGGTCATTCAGGATCGTACCATCTTTGAGGGTGTGTATGTCTTTGCAGCCAATAATAGAAAGATGGGCAATATGGACCAGCGCGACTTCGATACCTATATGGAACTCTTCGAGTCGATGATGGAAGTGGTTGAGATGCCGGAACTGATGATTTATCTCCGTTCTTCTGTTCCTCATCTTGTGAAGAATATTCAGAAGCGAGGCCGTGATTACGAGCAGAAGATGCCTATCGATTATCTTGAGGGAATCAATCTTCTCTACGATGATTTCATCATGAACAAGTATAAGGGTAGGGTGCTGGTAGTAGAGGTGGATAACCTCGACTTCGAGCATAATCCCAAGCAGTTTGGAGATATCATCGACAAGATTGATGCCAAGCTCTTCGGCTTCTTTTCCAAGGAAGAATAATCTTCTTAAGAGAATCATATTTACTAATCAAAAAGTTCAAAGTTCAAAGTTCAAAATTTAAAGTAAGAAAATGCATATAGCAATAGCTGGAAATATAGGAAGCGGCAAGACTACCTTGACCAAGATGCTTGCCAAGAGATATGGCTGGAAGGCAAACTTCGAGCCGGTAGATAACAATCCATACCTTGCCGATTATTACAAGGATATGGAGCGATGGTCGTTCAATCTTCAGATTTACTTTCTGAACAAGCGATTCCACGATGTGGTGGAGATTTCCCGTTCGGAGCAGACCATCGTGCAGGATAGAACCATCTTCGAGGATGCGCGCATCTTTGCCCCAAATCTCCACGATATCGGCATGATGAGCGACAGGGATTTCAAGAACTATACCGATCTCTTCGATTTGATGATCAGTCTGGTGAAGCTTCCAGACCTGATGATTTACATCAAGAGCAGTATCCCGACCCTAGTGAAGCACATTGAGAAGCGAGGCAGAGATTTCGAGAAGAGCATCCGCATCGACTATCTCCAGGGCTTGAACAACCGTTACGAGGAATGGATCAAGGATTACAAGGGCCGACTCATCATCATCGATGGCGATACCTTGGAGTTTGCCGATAATCCTGAGGATTTCCGAAAGGTTACCGATCTCATCGATGCCGAATTGTTTGGCTTATTCAAATAATAGTTTGGCTTATTCAATAACAGAAACAACGTATATTCGCCAGTGTCGGATGCCTGTCCGCCACTGGCGAATGTGTATCCATATACTGTCGGATACATGCCCGATACAACCTATTTTAGCATCTAATAACCTTTTTTTTGCCCGATATTTAACATTTAACATTAAAAATTATATTCTTTCAGAAATATTTGCTACCTTTGCAGCCGCTTAGAAGCAATTAAACAAAAATAACGTTATAAAAATTTTTATGAACTTTACACTATTTATCACCGTTTTGCTGACGGCTGTAACCTTGGTGGTGGCTGCTTATGTCATCGCAAAGTTGATCGGTCCTCGTTCATACAATCCGGTAAAGGGTGAACCTTTTGAGTGTGGTATTCCGACACGTGGCAGCTCCTGGTTGCCATCACACATCGGCTACTATCTCTTCGCCATCCTTTTCCTGATGTTTGACATCGAGACTGTAATGCTTTACCCATGGGCAGTTGTAGTTAAGCAGTTTGGACCAATGGCTCTCGTGAGCATCGGGTTCTTCCTGTTGGTATTGGTATTTGGCCTTGCATACGCTTGGCGGAAAGGAGCATTGGAATGGAAGTAAACAAAAGAGCCTCTATCAAGAGTATTCCTTACGACGAGTTTAAGGACAATGACACCCTCGAAAAGATTGCGCAGGAGCTCAATGAGGGTGGTGCTAACGTGGTAGTCGGTTCGCTCGATGCTGCCATCAACTGGGGACGTAGTAACTCACTCTGGTCTTTGACCTTCGGTACTTCTTGCTGTGGTATCGAGTTCATGGCTGTAGGTTGTGCGCGTTACGACTTCTCCCGTTTCGGTTTCGAGGTAACCCGTAACTCTCCACGCCAGGCTGACTTGATTATGTGTGCCGGTACTATCACCAATAAGATGGCACCTGTGTTCAAGCGTTTGTATGATGAAATGGCTGAGCCTAAGTATGTGGTAGCTGTAGGTGGATGCGCCATCTCTGGCGGTCCGTTCAAGAAGAGCTACAATGTGGTTCGTGGTATCAGCGAGTTGGTTCCTGTGGATGTCTATATCCCTGGATGTCCTCCACGCCCTGAGGCTATCCTTTATGGTATGATGCAGTTGCAGCGTAAGGTAAAGGTTGAGAAATTCTTCGGTGGTGCTAACCACAAGATGACTCAGGATGAGAAGGATTTCTCTATGAGTAAGGGTGGTCTTCGCGGCTTGAGCAACGAGAACCTCTCTGATAGCGAGAAGCTCGGCAACAAGGAGCCTATCATCGTAACTGAAGTACCTGAGGATTTCGACCCTCAGAAAGGTCTAACTGATTAATATAATAAGGTATAAGAACATGAAACTGAATAATATTGAATTGAGTTTTGATAATTTCGCCTCAGAAATGGCGAAGTTGAAGAACGAGAAGCATTTCGACTACCTTGTTACCATCATCGGTGAAGACTTCGGTGAGGAAGGTCTCGGATGTATCTATATTCTCGAGAATACTCAGACCAACGAGCGCTGCTCGGTAAAGACCATCGCCAAGAAGGTGGATGGCAGTGATGTGATTCCTACAGTTATTAACCTTTGGAAAGTGGCTGACCTCCTGGAGCGTGAGGTATTCGATTTTGTCGGCATCAAGTTCTTGGGTCACCCAGACATGCGCCGTCTTTTCCTCCGCACAGATTTCCAGGGCTATCCATTGCGCAAGGACTTCGATATGAGCCCTGAGGCAAACAAGTTCCCTTGCACTGATGAGCCAGAGGATGACTTCACCATGGAGTACTCCCTGAGCGAGGATGGTCACTTGGTTGCTACAGAGAAGCGTCGCTTCGACGAGGATGAGTATGTTGTCAACATCGGTCCTAACCACCCATCTACCCACGGTGTGCTCCGTCTGCAGACCGTTATCGATGGTGAGACCGTGAAGCGCATCTATCCACACCTCGGTTATATTCACCGTGGTATCGAGAAGATGTGGGAGAACATGACTTATCCACAGACATTGGCATTGACCGACCGTCTGAACTATCTCTCTGCGATGATGCACCGCCACGCTTTGGTAGGCGTTATCGAAGAGGCGATGGGTATCGAACTCTCAGACCGTATCCGCTACATCCGTACCATCATGGATGAGTTGCAGCGTATCGACTCTCACTTGCTGTACCTCGGCTGTACCGCACAGGACTTGGGTGCCTTGACTGCATTCCTCTACTGCATGCGCGACCGTGAGCACGTATTGAACGTCATGGAGGAGACCACTGGTGGCCGTCTGATCCAGAACTACTACCGTATCGGTGGCCTTCAGGCAGATATCGACCCTAACTTCGTTCAGAACGTGAAGACCCTCTGCAAGTATCTCCGTCCGATGATTCAGGAGTACCTTGACGTATTCGGCGACAACGTGATTACTCACAACCGTCTCGAAGGCGTAGGACCAATGAACCTTGAGGATTGTATCAACTATGCCGTAACCGGTCCTGCTGGTCGTGCATCAGGTTGGAAGAACGATACTCGCAAGCGTCATCCATACGATATGTACGACAAGGTAGAGTGGAAGGAAATCACCCTTACTGGTTGCGATTCTATGGATCGTTACTATGTACACATCCAGGAGTTGTATCAGAGCTTGGACATCATCGAGCAGTTGATCGACAACATTCCAGAGGGTGAGTACTACATCAAGCAGAAGCCAATCATCAAGGTTCCAGAGGGACAGTGGTACTTCTCTGTAGAGGGTGCCAGCGGCGAGTTTGGTGTATATCTCGACTCAAAGGGTGACAAGAGTCCATACCGTATGAAGATGCGTCCGATGGGCTTGTCTTTGACAGGTGCGCTCGACCCAATGCTTCGTGGACAGAAGATCGCCGACCTCATCACTACAGGTGCAGCAATCGATTTCGTAATCCCTGATATTGATAGATAATTATGTTTGATTTTAGTATAGTAACAACATTCATCGACAATCTGCTTCGCCAGACCTTGGGTCTGGGCGACTTCCTGTCGATTCTGATTGAGTGCGTGCTCGTGGGTATCTGCATTTTGACTGCATACGCCCTCATCGCTATCGTACTTATCTTCATGGAGCGTAAGGTGTGTGCCTACTTCCAGTGCCGTCTTGGCCCTATGCGTGTAGGTCCTTGGGGTATCTTCCAGGTATTCGCCGACGTGCTCAAGATGTTGATCAAGGAGATCTTCGCCGTGGATAGAGCCGACAAGCTGCTCTACTACATGGCACCATTCCTCGTGATCATTGCCTCTGTAGGTACTTTCTCATTCCTTCCATGGAACAAGGGAGCTCATATTCTTGACTTCAACGTAGGTGTATTCCTCATCACCGCCGTAAGTTCTATCGGCGTTTTGGGTGTGTTCCTCGCTGGTTGGGCATCTAACAACAAGTACTCTGTGGTTTCTGCCATGCGTGGTGCCGTACAGATGATTTCTTACGAGATGTCTCTCTGCCTCTGCCTGATTTCTGCAGTAGTTCTCACCGGAACCATGCAGGTAAGCGGTATCGTAGAGGCTCAGACTGGTGCTTGGAACTGGTTGATTATCAAGGGTCATGTGCCAGCAATCCTGGCTTTCCTGGTATTCCTCGTAGCAGGTAATGCTGAGGCTAACCGTGGTCCTTTCGACTTGGCTGAGGCTGAGAGTGAGTTGACCGCTGGTTACCACACTGAGTATTCAGGTATGGGCTTCGGTTTCTACTACCTGGCAGAGTACCTTAACCTCTTCGTGATTTCTGGTATTGCTTCTACCGTATTCCTCGGTGGTTGGGCTCCATTGAACATCGGTATCGAGGGCTTCGACAATCTGATGAACCTCATCCCAGGTTTCATCTGGTTCTTCGGTAAGACCTTCGCGGTGGTATGGCTCCTGATGTGGGTACGCTGGACATTCCCACGTCTGCGTATCGACCAGATCCTGAAGTTGGAGTGGAAGTATCTGATGCCATTGTCACTCATCATTCTGATCTTGATGACCGTGTGCGTAGCATTCGGAATCCACGGATAATCTTTAATACACATTATTATAATAATAAGAAAGTATGTCTAACAATTCATATTTCGGCGGTATTGCAGCGGGTTTGAAGACCCTCGCTACTGGTATGAAGGTCACCATGAAGGAGTACTTCACACCAAAGAGCACAGAGCAGTATCCTGAGAACCGCAAGACTACACTCCACATCTCTCCACGTTTCCGTGGTCGCCTGGTCTTTGTTCGTGATGAGAACGAGGCTTACAAGTGTGTGGGTTGTACATTGTGTGAGAAGTCATGCCCTAACGACACCATCAAGATTCAGACCGAGATGGTAGAGGACCCAGAGACAGGCAAGAAGAAGCGCAAGTTGGTGGATTACCAGTACGACTTGGGCGACTGCATGTTCTGCGAGCTCTGTGTCAACGCATGTAACTTCGGTGCAATCAAGTTTGTCAACGATTTCGAGAATGCAGTCTTCGACCGCAACAAGTTGGTGATGCACCTTGACAAGGAGGTATATAAGGGCGGTAGCCTTCCAAACCTCATCGAGGGTGGTGCACCATTGGAAATCGGTAAGTTTAACACCAAGACTAAGTAAGGAGGACTTTAGACAATGATAACAGCTAATTTATTTATGTTCGTCATCTTGGCAGTAGTCATCCTTGGCTCAGCCATCATGTGCGTAGCTACCAAGCGTATCATGCGTGCGGCAACCTTCCTGTTGTTCGTGCTCTTCGGTATTGCAGGTATGTTCTTCCTGCTCGACTATACCTATCTGGGTGCTGCTCAGATTTCAGTATATGCCGGCGGTATCACCATCCTCTACGTCTTCGCTATCCAGTTGGTATCCAAGCGTACCCTTCAGGGTCTCCTGGAGCATGTCAAGGGTAGCAAGATCTTGGGCCGCGCACTTGTCTGCCTCGTTGGTTTCGTCACCCTGGCAGTCATCGTGTTGAAGAATCACTTTATTGATATGGCTGCAACTGTAGCCGACACCGAGGTGCCAATGGAGCAGGTAGGTTCTGCCCTGGTAGGTGCAGACAAGTATGGCTATGTATTGCCATTCGAGTTCATCTCCGTATTCCTGTTGGCATGTATCATCGGTGGTATCTTAATCGCAAGAAAGGAGGATAAGAAATGATTCCAGTACAATATTTCTTCGTGCTCTCAGCACTCTTGTTCTTCATCGGAGTCTATGGCTTCTGTACACGCCGTAACCTCGTAGCCATGCTCATCTCCGTAGAGCTTGTATTGAATGCAGCCGACCTGAACTTCGCTGTGTTCAACCGCATCCTCTTCCCTGGACAGTTGGAAGGCTTCTTCTTCACATTGTTCTCTATCGGAGTAGCAGCAGCCGAGACAGCCGTAGCGCTCGCTATTATTATCAACGTTTACCGCAACTATCACAGTGACCAGGTGAACAGTATTGAAAACATGAAATTCTAAAAGACAATGGAATACAATTATGCATTTTTGATACTTCTTCTGCCATTCCTGAGCTTCCTGGTTCTGGGACTTGTGGGTATGAAGATGAAAAGACCGGTAGCAGCACTCATCGGTACCGTATTGATGGGCTGTGTATTCGCCATGTCTGTCTATACAGCATACGAGTACTTCTTTGCAGTGGGTCGTGATGCCTCTACAGGTATGTACCCAACTGTTACCGTATTTAATTTCACATGGTTGAAGTTTACTGAGTTGCTCACCTTCAACATCGGTTTCCGCCTGAGCCCAATCTCCGTATTGATGCTCATCGTGATTACCACCGTCAGCTTCATGGTTCACATCTACAGCTTCGGCTATATGGCAGAGCGTGATGAGAACTACAAGGTTGAGGAATATGAGAAGGGTATGCAGCGTTTCTACGCTTACTTGAGCCTCTTCACCATGTCTATGTTGGGCTTGGTAGTAGCTACCAACATCTTCCAGATGTATCTGTTCTGGGAGTTGGTGGGTGTGTGCTCATACCTGCTCATCGGTTTCTACTATCCAAAGCATGCTGCAGTTCATGCCAGCAAGAAGGCGTTCATCGTAACCCGTTTCGCTGACCTCTTCTTCCTCATCGGTATCCTGTTCTACAGCTTCTACGTAGGAACCTTCAACTACGACTTGAATGCTCAGCCAGAGTTGAATTCTGCTTTGGCAGGTGCAGCTTGGGTCATGCCAACAGCGTTGTTCCTCATGTTCATCGGTGGTGCCGGTAAGAGTGCGATGTTCCCATTGCACATCTGGTTGCCAGATGCGATGGAGGGTCCAACTCCTGTTTCTGCGTTGATCCACGCCGCTACCATGGTTGTAGCCGGTGTTTATCAGGTAGCCAGCCTCTTCCCAATCTGGGTACAGTATGCTCCTGAGACATTGCACTATGTAGCTTACATTGCGGCCTTCACCGCATTCTATGCTGCAGCTGTAGCTTGCTGCCAGCGTGATATCAAGCGTGGTCTGGCTTTCTCTACTATTTCTCAGATTGCCTACATGCTCGTAGCGCTCGGTGTCTGCTTCGCAGTAGATAACCACCACGGTGGTTTGGGTTATATGGCTGGTATCTTCCACCTGTTTACCCACGCTATGTTCAAGGCATTGCTCTTCCTCTGCTCTGGTGCCATCATCGTCATCATCGGCAGCAACTTCAAGGAGTGCATGGGCGGTCTGCACAAGTACATGCCTATTACCAACATCTGCTTCCTCATCGGTTGCTTGGCGATTGCAGGTATTCCTCCATTCGCAGGTTTCTGGTCAAAGGATGAGATCATCTCAGCATGCTTCCAGTTCTCTCCATTCATGGGCTGGTTCATGACAGTGGTAGCCGGTATGACAGCATTCTACATGTTCCGTCTCTACTACGTCATCTTCTGGGGTCAGAGCTACTATGAGCTGGATCCAGAGAACCGTCGTAAGCCACAGGAGGTTCCATTCGTGATGTGGGGTCCATTGGTATTCCTCGCCATCATCTCTTGCCTCTGCGGTTTGATTCCATTCGGTCACTTCGTATCTGCTACAGGTCAGAGCTACGATATCCATATCGACATGAGCGTGGCAACTACATCTGTGATTGTTGCAATCATCGGTATTGGTCTGGCTACTTACATGTATGCTCCTAAGAAGACTCCATTGGCAGACGCTTTGGCTAAGAAGATGCCTAAGTTGCACAAGGCAGCCTTGAACCGTTTCTATATCGACGATGCTTGGCAGTTCTTCACTCACAAGATTGTCTTCGGTCTGTTCTCAAAGCCAATCGCATGGTTCGACCGTCGTGTCATCGATGGTACCTTCAACTTCATGGCTTGGGGTGCACAGGAGGCAGGCGAGACTATCCGTCCATGGCAGAGTGGTGATGTTCGCAGCTATGCTATCTGGTTCCTCACCGGTACAGTGGCATTGACCCTGTGTCTGCTCGCTCTTCTTTAATGAATGTCTCACAATTAAGTAAATAGAAAAGAAATGAATTTAAGTATATTCGTCATAGTACCACTCCTGATGTTGCTCGGCCTCTGGTTGGCTCGCAACGATAAGCAGGTTCGTGGTGTGATGGTAGCAGGTGCCAGCGTATTGCTCGCACTCTCCATCTATTTGGTGTTTGCATTTCTCGAAGCTCGTGAGACAATGCCAGCCGACCAAGCTCCGATGCTCTTCACCTACTGTGTGCCTTGGTTTGAACCATTGCACATCAACTATTCACTCGGTGTGGATGGTATCTCAGTGGTGATGATTCTCTTGACATCCATCATCGTGTTCACAGGTACATTTGCTTCCTGGCAGATGGAGCCAATGAAGAAAGAATACTTCCTCTGGTTCACCCTCCTGAGCATCGGTGTATATGGCTTCTTCATCTCTATCGACATGTTCACCATGTTCATGTTCTATGAGGTTGCCCTCATCCCTATGTACCTCTTGATTGGTGTATGGGGTAGTGGTGCGAAGGAGTATTCTGCCATGAAGTTGACCTTGATGTTGATGGGTGGTTCTGCACTTTTGATTATCGGTATCTTGGGTATCTACTTCTACAGTGGTGCTCAGACCTTCGAAATCCTGGATATCGCTCACCATACCAATGGTGCTCACGCTATCCCTGAGAGCGTGCAGAACGTGTTCTTCCCATTGCTCTTCATCGGTTTCGGTATCCTCGGTGCGCTGTTCCCATTCCACACATGGTCTCCTGATGGTCACGCAAGTGCGCCAACAGCTGTATCTATGTTGCACGCCGGTGTATTGATGAAGCTTGGTGGTTACGGTTGCTTCCGTATCGCCATGTTCCTCTTGCCAGCTGCTACTCACGGATTCTGGATCAAGGTATTCCTCGTGCTGACTACCATCTCTATCGTATATGGTGCTTTGTCAGCTTGTGTACAGACCGACTTGAAGTACATCAACGCTTACTCATCAGTATCTCACTGTGGTATGGTGCTCTTCGCTCTCTGTATGATGACTGAGACAGCTGCTACTGGTGCAATCCTCCAGATGTTGTCTCACGGTTTGATGACCGCCCTCTTCTTCGCCGTTATCGGTATGATTTACCATCAGGCTGGTACACGTGACGTACGTTACCTGGGTGGTTTGATGAAGATTATCCCATTCCTCTCAGTAGGTTATGCGGTAGCAGGTTTGGCTAACCTCGGTTTGCCAGGTTTCTCAGGTTTCGTAGCTGAGATGACCATCTTCGTAGGTTCTTTCCAGAATGCAGATACATTCCATCGTGTATGTACCATCATCGCTTGTACCTCTATCGTAGTGACAGCGGTTTACATCCTGCGTTGTGTGGGTAAGATCCTTTATCAGAAGGTTCCTAATCCAAAGTTGGAGAAGCTTCACGATGCTACATGGGACGAGCGTATCGCTGTAGCAGGCTTGATAGCTTGTGTTGCAGGTCTCGGTATGTTCCCACTCTGGGCAGAGGAGATTATCATGGACGCTGTAGGTCCTATCTTTAGTGTAATCATGTAATAAATATCAGAAGAAATGAATTACAGTCAATTTTTAAATATGTTTCCAGAAGCTTCCTTGATGGTAGTTCTGTTGATCACTTTTATTGCTGACTTCTGCAGTTCCAAGAGCGCAGACCGTAAGTGGTTCAATCCTCTGGTATGTCTCTTGATGCTGACTCACATCTGTTTCAACATCTACCCTACAGAAGCCGCAGAGGCATTTGGCGGCATGTACACAACAGGTCCTGCTGCCGGTGTCTTGAAGACTATCCTGGCTTTGGGTACCCTCATCGTGATGGTACAGGCTAAGGAGTGGTTGAGCCGTGAGGACACAGCCTTCAAGGAGGGTGAGTTCTATATGTTGATTATCTCTACCTTGCTCGGTATGAACATGATGGTAAGTGCCAACCACTTCCTCCTGTTCTTCCTCGGCCTCGAAATGGCATCTGTGCCAATGGCCTGCTTGGTAGCATTCGATAAGTATCGTCATCATTCTGCCGAGGCAGGTGCCAAGTTCGTTTTGACCGCTACTTTCTCTAGCGGTGTGATGATCTACGGTATCTCTCTGCTCTATGCAGCTTGCGGTACTTTGTACTTCGAGGATATGGCTAACGTCATCACTGCCTCTCCATTGACCATCGCTGGTATGGTGTTCTTCTTCAGTGGTCTCGGTTTCAAGATTTCCTTGGTTCCTTTCCACTTCTGGACTGCCGATTCATACCAGGGTGCACCAACTACAGTTACAGGTTATCTGTCAGTAGTATCTAAGGGTGCTGCAGCGTTCACACTCTGCGCCATCCTCATGAAGGTGTTCCAGCCAATGGTAGAGTACTGGACTGTATTGCTTTACATCGTGATTGTACTTTCTATCACTATCGCCAACCTGTTTGCCATCCGTCAGAGCGACCTGAAGCGTTTCATGGCATTCTCTTCTATCTCTCAGGCAGGTTACATCATGTTGGCAGTGGTAGGCAACTCAGCGATGAGCGTTACAGCCCTGACCTACTATGTATTGATTTACGTAGTAGCCAACCTGAGTGTCTTCGCCATCATTGCTTCTATCGAGGAGCACAACAACGGAACTGTTCAGATGGATAGCTACAATGGTTTGTACAAGACCAATCCACGTCTGGCATTCCTGATGACATTGGCATTGTTCTCATTGGGTGGTATTCCTCCATTTGCAGGTATGTTCTCTAAGTTCTTCGTGTTCATGGCAGCGGTACAGGGAGCTGATATCCATACCACCCTCGGTGGTTGGGCATACGGCGTCGTATTCATTGCCTTGGTTAACACAGTATTGAGCTTGTACTACTATCTGCTCATCGTGAAGGCAATGTTCATCAAGCACAGCGACAATCCGCTTCCTACTTTCCAGAGTGCATTCTCAACCAAGTTGGCGCTTGCTATCTGCACAGTAGGTATCGTAGCATTTGGTGTTTGTTCATTCGTATTCGACTGGATTTCAGTTGCAGCGAATGCATAAATAATCAATAATTTATAAAAATCCCAGCAATCGGTAAAAGATTGCTGGGATTTTTTTTGTATTGTCTAAAAATAGCTGTACCTTTGCACCCGATTAGAGGCATGGTGCCTTCAAGTAAATATTAAACATTATAAAAAATGGATAAGTTACCGATGAATGATGTTCCGATGCTCGTAAGTGCTATCAACTTCCTGCTTCGTGACCACGAGTTTGATACACTCGATGAGATTTGTAATCACTTTAATGTAAATCGCGCTGCCTTAGAGGCGAAAGTGGCTACTCAAGGCTTTGAGTGGTCAGAAGCGCAGCATAAATTCTGGTAAAACCAAACATTATCAATTATAAACTATTAATTAAAAACAATGAATTCACCTCGACCCTTGTGGAAATCAGTACAAGATTACGTGATGATTGCGATAGGAATGATTTCCTATTGTATCGGATGGAATGTGTTCTTATTGCCGATTAACGTAACGGCAAGTGGATTGCCTGGTGTGGCCAGTATCATCTATTGGGCTACAGGCTGTCCGGTTCAAATTCCTTATTTGATTGCCAATGGCGCCCTGCTGTTGGCGGGATTGAAAATCCTGGGATTTAAATTCTGTCTTAAAACCGTCTATGCTGTAGCTATTGTCACTGCATTGACCTCCCTTATCTCTTCAGGCTATCTTGTGATACCTGAGTTGCTTCACGACCAGCCATTGTGGTCAGCCTTTCTGGGAGCCGTATTCTGCGGCTGCGGTATTGGTTTAGGTTTCTCGGTAGGAGGCAGTACGGGTGGTACGGATATCATTGCAGCCATTGTCAACAAGTACCGTGACATATCTCTCGGTAGAGTGATTATGATCTGCGATATCGTCATCATCACTTCCAGTTATCTGGTAGTCCACGACATCGAGAAGATCTTCTATGGTTATGTGGTACTTTGCGTGCAGGGATTCTGCATCGACCAGGTGGTAAACAGTCGCCGCAGGAGTGTGCAGTTCTTCATTATCTCCCAGAAGTATGAGGAGATAGGCAAGCGCATCAATGTAGATGCCGAGCGAGGAGTTACGGTGGTGAATGCCTCAGGTTTCTATTCCGGTCAGGATGTGAAGATGCTGTTCGTGCTTGCCAAGCAGCGCCAGGCACCCATCATCTTCCGCATGATATCAGAGATTGATCCACACGCCTTCGTCAGCCAGAGTGCAGTGATTGGCGTATATGGTAATGGATTTGATGAATTCAAATATAAGGCAAAGAAAGAGCACGGAGTTTAATCCGTTAATAAAATATCCCCCATCCTGCTTGCGAAAGTAGGATGGGGGATATTGTTTTATATTTTATTCATTTGCGATTTCAACAGCCTGATTTCATCCAGGCTTAACCCTGTCATTTCCATAATAGTGGTATCATCTAAGCCCTTTGCCAGCATCTTTCTGGCAATCTCAAGGCTTCGTTGTGACATGCCTTTTTCCATGCCTTCAGCTCTACCTTTTTCCATACCTTCAGCTATTCCTTC
>NZ_QSQJ01000044.1:0-30951 GCF_003436715.1 Prevotella sp. TF12-30
AGCAGTCGGACGGCGAAGGTACTTTTTCCGCAACCCTGCTGTCCGATAAGCACCGGTACGGCTTCATTACCGTGCAGCATATCCATCTGCAGCCAATGGGCTACTGCCGAACGGAACCAGGTGGCGCACCAGCCAAGCTGTTCGCTGGTCAACCCCGGAATTCTGCCGAAAAGAGCAGCCACATGGTTCTTGCCATCCCATTTCGGCAATTTGTTCATGTATTCCTGGATAGGGTCGAAGACGGGAACGGCATCCGACTTGATATACTCCTCGATGTCCTGTCTTGGCGACTTCTTCTCGCCGATTCCCAATTTCTTGGCGCAGCGAACGATGGAGTTGAAAGCCTCAGCTGTAAGCACCTTCCAGTTCTTCTCCTCAGGGTTGATGCAGAAGAACTCGGTCTTTCCGTTCAAAACATTTCTGCGGAAGAGGTAAAACTCCTCCAGAAAGCTCTCTACCTGGTAGATTGCTGATTGATTACCTGCCATCATAGATGACTTCAAATTACTTTTTGTTTCCATAATCATGGTTTTAAAATTATTAATAATGTTGTGATTCACCCTCAAATTTGAAGAGGGTGAAGGGTGGTGAAGGGTGGGTGAAGGGTCAGCGACACCCTTCACCCGTATAAATATCTAGTTATTAGACGTTTATGCCTGATTAGTGAAGGGTGAAGAGTGTTTTAGAAAGTAGCTTTCTATCCACCGCTGCCTGAATCTTCTATCCAGTCTTCTCAACTCCGGGTGCAAAGATACACAATAGGAGGGTCGTTTTCCAAATTTTCCCGCCTTTCCCACGCCCATTCCGCTCCATTTGGGAAAAATCCCAAGGGTCTATGGGAAAAGGCGTGGGAAAATCGGGCGGATTTCTTCAGTTTTATGGGAAAACATTTGGTAATCATGATGGAAAAACGTAAATTTGCAGATTGATTACGGAACTTCGTTTCGCAAACTATTCACGACCATCGATTCCCGTCTCCGCTTTACGGCAGATAATCTGAGCGATTACTCCCGCTACTTCAATGAGTACGATTATACCGAATCAGCTGATGAGGGAATTGAGGGAAGTTAAGGGGAATGATAACTTCACTTAACTTCCCCACCTTATATAAAAAAGGATAAAGAGGGGCGAAAAAGCAAGTTTTATATGTTTTTTCGCCCCATTTGCATTTATTAACTTTTTTTTAGACAACTTATTAAAATTTATCGTAAATTTGCAACCAGTTATTAAAATATAATAAGCTAAGCAATAAGAATCATTAATTGAATCAATATATAAACTTAGTCAGACAATTATATAATTAAGAATCTGATTATCTCTATAAAACTACATAATATAACAATTAAAACCAAACAATTATGAGCAAAAAAAGTCAGTTTGGCATGACCCTATTACTATCTACGATTATAGTAGGTGGCGCCAATGCGAGTACTGTTTCTACCTCAAACACATTGGGTGCAACTATGATTGCACAGCAAGGTGCTGTTTGTAAGGGTGTGGTAAAGGATGCTGCCGGTGAACCTATTATTGGTGCTTCTGTATCAGTGAAAGGTACTAAGAATGCTGCTGTTACCGATTTGGACGGCAATTTTACCCTCTCTGGTGTAAACAAGGGTACTACTATTGAAATTACCTATATTGGTTACATTACACGTGAAATCAAATGGGCAGGCAAAGACCTCGATGTGATTCTTTCTGAGGATACTCAGGGCCTCGACGAAGTTGTGGTTGTAGGTTATGGTAGCTCTAAGAAACGCGACCTCATTGCTTCCGTATCAACCGTAAAGGCAGATGAAATGTCAAACATCCCTGTTACCAACATCGCACAGGGTCTGGCTGGTCGTTCTCCTGGTTTGATCGTACAGGCAAACGGTGGTGGTGTCAACGCTACTCCATCTATCAGTATCCGTGGTGGTGGTACTCCTTTGTACGTCATCGACGGTGTAGTTCGTGGTGAGGTTGACTTCCGTAACCTTTCTCCAGACGATATTGAGTCTATGTCTATCCTGAAGGATGCTTCTGCTACAGCTGTTTACGGTTCCCGTGCTTCTAACGGTATCGTACAGGTTGTTACCAAGAGCGGTAAGGCTGGTAGAATCAGCATCGATTACGACTTCAATATGTCTTTCTCTCAGCCAAGCAACTGGCCAAAGCAGATGCACTCTTACGAGCGTGCAGAGTGGGCTAACATTGCAAAGAACAACGACCTTTTGAATGGTGCAAAGAATGATGTATTCACAGCAGATGCCATCCAGAAAATGCGTGATGGCTCAGACCCATTGAACTTTGGTGATACCGATTGGAGAAGTCTCGTACTCAGAGATTGGGCTCCTCAGACCAAGCACACCGTACGCTTGACTGGCGGTTCTGAGACCAACCAGTTCTATGTATCTTTGGGACATATTGATCAGAACTCTCTTTACCGTAACAATAATCACTGGATGAAGCGTACCACATTCCGTCTCGCTGAGAACACCAAGATTAAGCCTATCGGCTTGCAGGTAAACGTTACTCTCGACGGATATCGCCAGGAGGATACACATCCATACACTTCTACATCTAGCAGCTATTACAATGTGTTCTCACACATCAAGAACAAGTCTCCATTGAATCCGGGTGTCAACAAGTATGGTCTTCCATATAATGTTACCGATAACCCTGTAGCAGAAACAGCTAGTGATGCAGGTTACAACCGCGGTATTACCAACGTAATCAATGGTAAGGGCGAGTTGATCTGGAACTGCCTCTGGGTTGATGGCTTGAGAGTTCGTCTGGCTAGCAACTACCGCTACTATGGCACTTCTACCAAGCAGTGGAGAAAAGATGCCGCTCAGTATGACTGGGATTCTGATGTTCCACAGTACTTAGGCAAGCCACAGCTCTACCACAACTCAAGCACAGGTTATTCTTATACCAACCAGGCATTCGTAGAATATGCACAGCAGTTTGGCAAGCACAGCGTTTCAGCTCTCGGCGGTTTCGAGCAGTATTACGAGAAGGGCGAGTCTTACAGTGCTCAGCGAGTAAACTACGACTTCCCTATCGACCAGATGGGCGTAGGTCCTGCTAATGATATGACCAATGGTGGTAGCGAGGCTGAGTTGGGTCGTGCCGCATGGATTGGACAGGCTAAGTATAACTACGACAACAAGTATTATGTAGAGGGTAGCATCCGTTACGACGGTTCCGACGCCTTTGCTCCAGGTCACCGTTGGGGTGCCTTCTTCAGTGGTGCTTTAGGTTGGGTAGTTTCAAGTGAGAAGTTCATGCAGCCTCTTGTAGAGAAGAACATCATCAACTCTTTGAAGCTCCGTGCTTCTTATGGTGAGACTGGTCTCGACAGCAGTGCCGGACGCTTTGGTTATCTTACCTCATACACCCTGAACAACCAGGCTTACGTAATCAAGAACAAGTATGTGCCAGGATTCTCTGAGGGTAGTCTTCCTTCTCCAGACCTTACATGGTACACCACACGCCAGACAGATATCGGTTTCGACTTCGCTTCGTTGAACAACCGACTCTACGGTTCGCTGGATTACTTCTACTACTCTACCAAGGGTTATCTGACTACTCCAACTGGTGAAAGCTATCTCAATACCGCTATCGGTATCGGCTTGCCACGAATCAAGTCAGACAGTGAGTTCCGCCGTGCAGGTTGGGAGTTCGTGTTGGGTTGGCGTAGCAACATTGGTGCGTTGAAATATGATGTTTCTGCTAACCTCACCTATTTTGATGCTCTCTGGGCACTTAATAGAGACGAGTCTGAGAGTTCTTACATGAACCCATACACTCGCGGTCAGCAGCAGAAGGGTTACTACGATGCCATGCTGAAGAACTTGGGCTACTATAAGGATGCAAACGACGTTCTCAACAACCCAGGTGTAAACAGCGCACTCAACTCAGGTTATCTGACAGCGGGTGACGTGAAGTATGCCGACATCAATGGTAACGGTATGATTGACAATGGTGATAAGCGCCGTCTGGGTAAGAACCACACTCCACGCGGACAGTATGGTATCAATATGAACTTCCAGTATAAGGGATTCTACTTGAGCATGCTCTTCCAGGGTTCTACAGCATTCGACATGTATCTCTCTGGTGTAACAACCATGCAGACAGGTCAGGCTGGTCAGCTGCCTGTAGCTTACAAGTACCAGGAAGACAGCTGGACACCAAGCAATACCAACGCCAAGTATCCACGTCTGATGGCCAACACTGGCTTGAATGCCAACAACAACTATCAGTATAGCGACTTCTGGCTGGTAAACGGTGCTTATCTGCGTATGAAGGACTTCCAGTTCGGTTACGACTTCAAGCACGCATTGCTTCGCGGTGTAAGCTGGTTGACCCGTGCCAAGGTAGGTATCTCTGGTCAGAACATCTTCACCATTTCTCAGGCAACCAAGTATGGTCTTGACCCAGAGAACTCTTCAACTGAAGGATATGGCTATCCTGTAGAGCGAGTACTTGCATTAACTGTAAACTTAGGATTTTAATTAGTTATGATAAAGAATATTATTAAAATAGGAATGTTCGGCGTTCTGGCATTGACCGCCGCTTCCTGCCAAGATACAATGGATACTCATCCAACAACGACATTCGACGAGGCTACGGTTTGGGGCTCAAAGGCTACCGCTAATGCCTTTGTGAATGCCACATACGACAATGTAATCACCATGTTCACAGGAAATAATAAATGTGTATCATGGGAAGCCCGCACTCCTAACGGAGTAAAATGCTCTCAGGTAGGTGAGGGTATCGATGGCATTGCCACAGAGCTTGGCATCGACAGAACTACTGACTTCGGTATCAGCCGCTTCGGCTTGCTCCGTCGCTGCAACCTGATTATCGAAAAGGCTCAGGCTTCTACTATGACAGAAGGCGAAAAGGCTGAAATCATTGCCAAGGGCCGCTTCCTCCGTGGTCTCGTATTCTACGATTTGACCCGCAAGATGGGACGCTTCGTTCCTATCACCTCTGTCATCCAGACCAATCAGGAAGAAAAGGCAAGAGTACCTATGACTTCCAGCGTAGAGGAAAGCTACAAGCTGGTAGTAGAGGATTTGGAGGCTGCCATCCCTAACATGCCAACTGAGGCAAAGCCAGGTGAGCCTACCAAGTATGCAGCCGAGTTGCTGTTGAGCCGTGCCTGCCTGCAGGCATACGCCTACACCAAGAAGGCTGAATACCTTGACAAGGTGATTACCTACGCTTCTGATGTTACTCAGCACTGTTCTCTCTCAGACAATTACGGTGGTCTGTTCAACGAGACAGACGAAACCAATGCTGAGATTCTCTGGGGTTACTACCGTTTGAAGGCTAACACCAGAATTGGTGATTATGAGGAGCTGATTCGCACCTATCCTAACATTTCACAGGATGACTGCATCAACTCTAAGAGTCCTATTCACTTCAAGAATCCTAACGGACGCACTTATGAAGGCTGGGCAATCTACTTCCCAACACAGGACTTGGTTGACCAGTATCTCGTAACTGATGAGAAGACAGGTGAAGCACTTCCTTGGAACGAGACTTCACAGTATAAGGAGAATGTTGAGTCTATCGATCCAAACTCAGTAACAACTGAAGGTCAGCTCGATGCTTACAAGCAGGAGAACGGTAATGCACGCCGCATGCCAACACCTCAGGACTTCCAGCAGCTCAACACTGCTTATCCTACCAACCTGCACTACGGCAAGTTGAAGGCTGGCTCAACACGCAACATTTCTGAACTGATGTACAGCGGTCGTGATGCTCGTTTCGCATCATCTATCGTTTATGATGGCTGTTCATGGATTGGTGAGACAGTAGAGACAAACCTTGGCGGTAACTGCTCTATGGGTGTACGTGATAAGGAAGACGGTGGCTGGTACAACACTACAACCGGTTACTACTGGCGCAAGTCTAACATCGAGAATCCAGAGCCACGTGCATACTTCGACTGTCTGGTACAGCTCCACTACGTGATGTGCCGCACTGGCGAGGCTTACATGAACCTTGCAGAGGCTTATCTGCTGAAGCACGATGTAACCAATGCAGTAAAGGCTCTCAACGCCACACGAGTTAAGCACGGCAAGATTGCTCCTTCAACAGCAACAACAGAGGAAGCAGCTTGGGCAGACTACATCCGTGAGCGCCGTGTAGAAATGGCTAATGAGAATGGTGATATCTACTTCAGCTATCTCCGCTGGGGTAAGTATGGCGGCTATGCTAACCACGGACGTGAGGCAGGCGACATCATCTACGATCTCGACCGCCCTGTATATAAGATGGAAATCTCTCGCGACCGCAGCCAGATGCTCGTCAACCAGCTTACATTGCTCGGTAGTGCACAGCGCCAGTTTACCACCAAGCGTTACCTGTTCCCAATCGCTCAGTCATTCCTTGACAAGCGCGAGGCATACGATCTCGATCACCAGCAGAACGAGGGTTGGTAATCTGCAAGCAGAAGCAGATATAAATTCATATTTATAAATCATAAATAAACGTTGAAAATATGAAATTCATTAAAATCATACTTGCCATGCTCGTCATGGCACTCAGTTTCAGTTCTTGTCTTGAGAGCGATCTCAAAGACCTTCCAACTTTCGATGGCAATGACATCACAGCAGGATATGCTTGGTATCGTTACATTGGAGAAGACAAGATTAATGCCAGCGGACAGCCTCAGGTTATCCAGAAGCAATTGCAGAAGACAGCAGAGGCTATTGATAACAAGGCTGCTACCTGCAACCTGACATTTGCAGTTCCATCCAACTTCTCTGAAAAGGAGAAGAATAATGTGAATCTCAACAACATCGTTGTTGCAGTACAGATTTCATCAGCTGCGGTAATGACTCCTGTTGAGGGATCTCCAGCATTGGGTACTCCAGCCGACTGGACTACTCCACACAAGTATGCAGTAAAGGCTGCCAATGGAGAGACCAAGGTATGGACCATTACATGTAAATTAACAAAATAATTTAAGTCACGCAAGGGGGGACACCATTAGCGGATGGTGTTCCCCTTTTTAAAAGGAGCTTCAACTTACTATTGATATGAACAAAAACAATTTATTAAAGCTGGCACTTACTCTTATAATGCCATTAACTCTGTGTATGGGAAGTTGGGCACAGGCTGTCATCTTTCCCCAGAAAAAGCAACCGGGTGTAGCTAAAATCACCCAGAAGTCAAACAGCTATCAGCTCGCCAACAAGGTATTGAAAGCCTCTTTCATCAACACAGGTGGCAAACTCTACTTCAACGGCTGTTCTGAGCTGGGACTGCAGCCTAGCACAGAGTTGTTTAAGGTTCTCTTGGGAGACGGCAAAACCATTACCGCATCCGAGATGAAACTGGAAGATGTAAAGATGGTAACCCTGGCAGAGAATCCATCTGCAGCAACAGCATCTCTCCGTTATGCAGGCAAGGCTCTGGAAGCTCGTTTTACATACGAAGAACTTTCTATCGTTTGGCGCGCCGTATTGAGAAACGGCTCGCACTACCTGCGCACAGAAATGGATATTCAGGCTGCCAAAGACTTACCTATGAAGGGTATCGTGGCAATGAACTACCTGGTAGCCAAGAACAGTGCCTATACCGCTCCAGAAGTGGTGGGTAATACCCGTGGTGCCATCCTGGCAAGCAATCATATCTTTGCTGGTCTGGAAACTCCAATGGGTCTGAATTCCAGCAAGGATGAAGGCAATGCTACCCACATAGAAGGCTTATGGAGAAGAAACACCACTTTAAAAGCTGGCAAAACATGGAACATCAGTTCTGTAGTGGGCTTGGTTGCGCCTAAGCAGTTGCGCCGCTCTTTCCTGGCTTACAGCGAGCGTGAAAGAGCTGTGGCTTGGAGACCTTATCCGGTCTATATCTCATGGTATGAGTTGAACATCGACCGCAACAACGCACAAGCTCCTTCTTATAAAGGCAATATGACCGTAGAACAGTGTGCCGACGTGGTAAGTCACTGGAAGACACACTTCTATGATAAATATCAGATGGCTCCAAAGGCCTTCGTATGGGATGATGGTTGGGACCAGTATGGAACCTGGACCTTCAATCCTAACTTCCCTAACGGATTCGACGAGCCAGCCAACGAGGCCAAGAAGATGGGCACAGGTATCGGTGCCTGGCTGGGTCCTGTGGGCGGCTATGGTCAGTCGGGCGAGTATCGCCGTGCCTACTGGCGTTCAAAGGGTGGCATGCAGCTGAGCAATGAGGATTACTACAACTTCTTCATCCGTTGCTGCACCAACATGATCGACCGTTACGACTTCCGCTTCTTCAAGTTTGATGGCATCAGCGCCCAGGCTTCAGCTATCGGTCCTGATGAAGGAACAAGAGGCGAAGAGAATGCCGAGGCTATCATCAGCATCGAGCGTGCCGTACGCCAGAAGCGTCCAGACATCTTCCTCAACACCACCGTAGGAACCTGGGCTTCTCCATTCTGGTTCCACTTCACAGATGCCGTATGGCGTCAGGAGGGTGATTACGGCGAGGCTGGTGACCAGGGCACCGACCGTGAGCGCTGGATTACCTATCGCGACCGTCTGGTTTATCAGAACTTCATACAGAGATCTCCTGTTTGTCCTATCAACACATTGATGACTCACGGATTCATCCTGAGCCGTTGGGGTGCCGTTTCCAAGAATATGGATTACGACGGAATCGTTCGTGAGATGCGCTGCGCCTTTGCCTGTGGTTCAGGTATGGTTGAGCTGTACAACGACTACAAGCTGATGGACGAAATCAAGGACAACCAGGGCAACGCAGGTGCTTTGTGGAAAGACCTGGCAGAGTGCATCAAGTGGCAGCAGGAACAGGCTGATGTATTGCCTGATGCTCACTGGGTTGGTGGCAATCCTTGGGATGGCAAAAAGGCAAATGTATATGGCTGGGCTGCATGGAACGGCAAGAAGAGTGTGCTTACCTTGCGCAACCCTTCAACCAGTGCACAGACCTTCACCACAACCCTGAGAGAAGCATTGGATATCCCTGCCTATGTTCGTGGAAAGATTACATTGACCCATGCCTTCAGCCAGGCAGAGTTGGATGGAATGCCAATCAACAAGGCTATCGACATTGATACTCCTTTGGTATTGAATCTTCCAGGCTCATCCGTATTTATCTATAATGGTCGTTAATGATTTGCAAAATCGAACACTTTAATATTTCATCTGGTTTTTGCGAAGGAAATCAGTTAGATGGTTTTCCATCACCAATTGATAAGTTGCCATTCAATAATAACCGGATTCAGAAACCAGAATGTACGGAATAACTATTTATAAATAATTAATGAATTATAGACTAGGCTTATTGTAAGATTAGGTTTATAGGATTTAGTGTTAAATTTGGTTCATTTATTGACTTACACAAATCAAATAATGAAAACTAAGCGTATGCCCTTTTGCTGCGAAGCAAGAGGGCATATCTTTTTTAATGGAATACAAGCTGCACGCCCTGAAAAGTGTAAGCAAGATTAAGCAGCACGCCCTGAAAAGTGTAAGCAAGATTAAGCAGCACGCCCTGAAAGGGCGTGTGGGGCTTACTTGCGAAACTTGAATAAGAATTTGCCAAGTAGGCAGCTTATCTATAACAAGACCATAAAAAGTGTTTGATAACAATAAAAGCTCTATCTAACTCTTTACTACAATTTTTACACCTATGAGATTTGGCAATCCCAATTGTAATCAATATGAATAAGTGAGTTTTTTCAAACTCACTTATTCACTTTACGCAACGCAGAAAGCGTCTCCAATCGTACTTACCAGTTACTCTAGCTTTTGAATACTCTATACGCTTTACAATACCAATAATATAGATGTCTGGAACCAAGCCCCAATAACGAGAATCATGAGAATCTACTACATTATCACCACCGGCAAAATAATAATCATGAAGGAACGTGTGGCGAGACAGAAGTTTGTGTTTGACAAAAACTTTATTTTTCTCCCAATCAATTGTGATTTTACCCTTCAATTCCCATTCTAAAATTGCCAGATAAAGTACAGCCTCTTTGGGGGTAATCGTTATGACATCCCCTTTACGGGGAATATACAAAGGCCCGAAATTTTTAATCGTCCACTTCGGCAAATGTTCATCGTACGGCATCGCACACATTACTTCAGGAGAGATCAATGTATCTGGCATCTCACGCAAAACAGTTTGATTCTCTCTGCAGCCCAAGACACCCCTATCATTATTATTGCGATAATAACCATTGCGAATGCTCACAGAATCACCAGGCAAGCCGATGCAGCGCTTGCAATACACATAATTGATAACAAACGTAATATGATGATTAATGACTGGTTTATTAAACACAAAGACATCATTACGTCTCAAATCCCCCATACCTTTCATTCTAAAGCACTGTAATTCAACCCCTTGTTTGTCAAAATGGAATTTTCGATAGATTCTTGCACCAAAACAAAGTTTATCTGCTATTATCTTGTCACCTGGTTGCAAAGTTGGCATCATAGAATTACTAGGAACAACAAAAGTATCAAACCAGAAGATACGCACCAGCCACTTACCGACCCATAACAATATCATGAGTAAGGAGCAAATTAGCACCAGTTTAATTATGTTTAGAACTTGTTTTTGATTACAAGAAATATTTTTCATTTTACCGTTTATTAAGGAGACAATACTAAAAAGAAGACCTCTCCATCGTTCAATTTCTAATGAACGAAGGAGAGGTCACTTCTTTTATATCACTTTCAGAATTTCATTACTTCTGAGAATCCTCTGGAGCCTTGTCGATCAAGTCCATGAACTGGTCGAGCTTAGGAGTGATGATGATCTGGGTACGACGGTTACGCATCTTGCCCACCTCAGTATCATTGGTAGTTACAGGATTGTACTCACCACGACCACCAGCAGTCATACGCTTAGGACTAACACCAAAGTTATCCTGGAGATACTGAACTACTGAAGAAGCACGGAGAGCAGAGAGGTCCCAGTTGTTACGGATGTTCTTCATCTTGGCACTGGTAGTGCTTACAGGCACGTTATCGGTGTTACCCTCGATGAGTACATCGTAATCCTTGTAGTCCTGGATGATCTTTGCAATCTTGCTCAAAGTTTCCTTGGCACGGCTGTTTACCTCGTAGCTACCGCTCTGATAGAGCATGTTGTCAGCTAGAGAGATGTAAACCACACCCTTCAGCACCTGAACGTCAACCTCCTTCATCTCCTCACGGCTGAGAGAACGGGTCAGGTTGTTGGTAAGAACCATGTTGAGTGAATCGCTCTTGCTCTTCACCTCTACCAGATGACGGATATACTGGTTGCTCTCATTAATCTGGTCAACGAGCTTCTCAATGCTGATGTTGTTCTGATTGGCATTGGTCAGACTCTTGTCCAGCGAGTTCTGCAACTTGGCATAATCCTTCTTGGTACTGCTCAACTGCTCCTGCGCAGCAGCAAGGCTAGCCTCAGTAGCAGCCAACTTCTCCTTGGTTGCCTGATAATTGGCAGTCAATTCTCTATTTTCAGATTGACAATTCTGGAGATCCTTCTTACTAGCACAGCTAGTAGCCATCAGGGCTACAGCCATCATTGCCATTACAAAAATTTTAGTCTGTTTCATATTTGCTTTCGATTTTTAAATTTTCTATTATTGTTTTTTAATCACTATGTTATTATATAGACGGCAGTCACGCCCTCCCTATAAAACGCCTTATGCGTCTCTTTCTGGGTGCAAAGTTACTGATAAGACTCCAATAAACCTTATTTGTTTAATCCATTTATAAAATTTTAACCACTAAATCACTATTTATCACCTTTTTAACTAAAAAAAGAAAATAAATGCGTATTCTTTGCGGTGAAATCAGAATTTTGTATTACCTTTGCAGTCGGAAAGCAAAAGCATATATAATATGTAGGCTTTTGTCAAGGTAGAATTAATACATTAACAATATAAAAAGAGAAATAGTATGATTCTTTTTTTCAGAACTCCATCTAAGAGTGTGATTGCGACCGAGATTGATCACAAACCATCTCAGGACGAAATCAATGAACTTTGTTGGCTTTATGGTGACGCAACTTTAGAGGACGCCCAGCAGTTGCAGGGCTTCTATGTTGGCCCACGCCGTGAAATGATTACTCCTTGGAGTACGAATGCCGTTGAGATAACTCAGAACATGAGTCTTAACGGCATTTCGCGTATCGAGGAGTACTTCCCTGTAGATAGCGAAGACGCTGAGCACGACCCTATGCTCCAGCGTATGTACAACGGTATCGGACAGGATGTGTTCACCGTGAACCACGAGCCAGAACCAATCAAGTACGTCGATGACCTCGAGAAGTACAACGAGGAAGAGGGTCTTGCCCTCAGCGAGGACGAAATGGCTTATCTCCACAAGCTGGAGAAAGAGAACGGACGCCCTCTCACCGACAGCGAAATCTTCGGTTTCGCACAGATCAACTCAGAGCACTGCCGCCACAAGATCTTCGGCGGCCAGTTTATCATCGACGGCAAGGAGATGGAGTCTTCTCTTTTCAGCATGATCAAGAAGACCACCAACGAGAATCCTAACAAGATTCTCTCTGCCTATAAGGATAATGTAGCTTTCTCTCAGGGTCCTGTTATCGAGCAGTTTGCTCCAGCCGATCAGACTACCAGCGATTTCTTCCAGGTGAAGGATATCGAGAGTGTCATCTCGCTGAAGGCTGAGACCCACAACTTCCCTACTACCGTAGAACCTTTCAACGGTGCTGCTACCGGTACGGGTGGTGAGATCCGCGACCGTATGGGTGGTGGTGTAGGTTCATGGCCTATCGCAGGTACAGCCTGCTACATGACTGCTTATCCTCGATTGAAGGATGACAACGGCAAGAGCGATGCTGAGCGCGACTGGGAAGACATCATGCCAGTGCGTAAGTGGCTCTATCAGACTCCAGAGCAGATTCTGATCAAGGCTTCCAACGGTGCTTCAGACTTCGGTAACAAGTTCGGTCAGCCTCTCATCACCGGTTCTGTGCTTACTTTCGAGCACGAGGAGAATGGTGAGAAGTATGCATACGATAAGGTTATCATGCTTGCTGGTGGTGTAGGCTACGGCAAGAAGCGTGACTACAAGAAGGGTGAGCCACAGAAGGGCAACAAGGTTGTCGTAGTAGGTGGTGATAACTATCGCATCGGTCTTGGTGGTGGTTCTGTTTCTTCTGTAGATACAGGCCGTTACAGCAACGGTATCGAGTTGAACGCTGTTCAGCGTGCCAACCCTGAGATGCAGAAGCGTGCCTACAACCTGGTTCGTGCACTCGTTGAGAACGATGAGAACCCAGTAGTCAGCATCCACGACCACGGTTCAGCCGGTCACTTGAACTGTCTCTCTGAGTTGGTAGAAGAGTGCGGTGGCGAAATCGACATGGCAAAGTTGCCTATCGGCGACAAGACTTTGAGCGCCAAGGAAATCATCGCCAACGAGAGTCAGGAGCGTATGGGCTTGCTCATTGATGAGAAGTATATCAGCGAGGTTCAGAAGATTGCCGACCGTGAGCGTGCTCCAATGTACGTGGTTGGTGAGACTACTGGCGATGCTCACTTCAGCTTCAAGCAGGCTGACGGTGTGAAGCCATTCGACCTCGATGTAGCTCAGATGTTCGGTCATACTCCTAAGACTGTGATGGTGGATGAGACCGTAGAGCGCAAATATGAAGATGTAACTTATTCTGCAGACAACCTCGACGAGTACTTGCAGCGTGTTCTCCAGATGGAGGCTGTGGCTTGTAAGGACTGGTTGACCAACAAGGTTGACCGTTCCGTAACAGGTAAGATTGCCCGTCAGCAGGGACAGGGTCAGATTCAGTTGCCACTTTCTGACTGTGGTGTCGTAGCACTCGACTACCGTGGCGAGAAGGGTATCGTAACTGCAATGGGTCATGCTCCTCAGGCAGGTCTTGCCGATCCTAAGGCAGGTTCTGTACTCTCTGTAGCAGAGTCATTGACCAATATTATCTGGGCTCCATTGGCAGATGGCATGGACAGCATCAGCCTCTCTGCTAACTGGATGTGGCCTTGCCGCAGCCAGAAGGGTGAGGATGCCCGTCTGTACGAGGGTGTGAAGGCATTGTCAGACTTCTGCTGCGCCATCCACGTAAACGTACCAACAGGTAAGGACTCTCTCTCATTGACCCAGCAGTATCCTAACGGCGAGAAGATCATCGCTCCTGGTACCGTTATCGTCAGTGCCGGCGGTGAGGTTTCAGATGTCAAGAAGGTGGTTAGCCCAGTTCTCGTCAACGACAAGAACTCTAGCCTCTATCATATCGACTTCAGCTTCGACGAGCAGCGCCTCGGTGGTTCAGCCTTCGCTCAGAGCCTGGGCAAGGTGGGCAGCGATGTTCCTACCGTCAAGAACCCAGAGTACTTCGTTGACTGCTTCAACGCTGTACAGGAACTCATCAACCGTGGTTGGGTAATGGCTGGTCACGATATCAGTGCCGGTGGTTTGATTACAACTCTCCTCGAAATGACATTCGCCAATGTAGAGGGTGGTATGAAGATCAACCTCCACGACATCGCAGATGCCGACATCATCAAGACTCTCTTCGCCGAGAACCCAGGTGTTGTCATCCAGGTAAGCGATGCTCACAAGGATGAGTTGAAGGCATTCTTCGATGAGAATGGTATCGGTTATGCCAAGATTGGTTATCCTGCTCCTGAACTCCGCAAGATCATCATCAAGAAGGAAGGCTTCGAGCACGAGTTCGATATCGATGCATTGCGCGACGACTGGTATAAGACATCTTACCTCCTCGACCGCAAGCAGAGCATGAATGGTATGGCTAAGAAGCGTTACACTAACTATAAGAAGCAGCCTATCGAGATGAACTTCGGTTACGGCTTCAAGGGCACACTCTCTAGCTATGGTCTCGATGCCAACCGCCGCAAGCCATCTGGCATCAAGGCAGCCATCATCCGTGAGAAGGGTACCAATGGTGAGCGTGAGATGGCATACTCTATGTATCTCGCTGGCTTCGATGTAAAGGACGTGATGATGACCGACTTGATTTCTGGTCGTGAGACTCTGGAGGATGTAAACTTCATCGTATTCTGCGGTGGTTTCTCTAACTCCGACGTTCTCGGTTCTGCCAAGGGTTGGGCTGGTGCATTCCTCTACAATCCTAAGGCTAAGGAGGCACTCGATAAGTTCTATGCCCGCGAGGACACTCTTTCACTCGGAATCTGCAACGGTTGCCAGCTGATGGTTGAGTTGAACCTCATCAATCCTGAGCACAAGCATCGTTCACACCTCTGCCACAACACATCCAAGAAGTTCGAGAGTACATTCCTCGGTTTGACCATTCCTCAGAACGACAGTGTGATGTTCGGTAGCTTGAGCGGTGATAAGCTCGGTATCTGGGTAGCTCACGGCGAGGGTCGTTTCTACTTGCCAGAGCCAGAGGATCACTACAACATCATTGCGAAGTACAACTACGCTGAGTATCCAGGTAATCCTAACGGCAGTGACTACAACGTAGCAGGTATCTGCTCTGCAGATGGTCGCCACTTGGCTATGATGCCACACTTGGAGCGTGCCATCTTCCCATGGCAGAATGCCTGGTATCCAGCTGACCGCCGCAACGATGAGGTAACTCCTTGGATTGAGGCATTTGTCAATGCACGTCAGTGGATAGAAGAAAGAGCTTTGAAAAAGTAAAAAGGTAAAAAAGTAAAAAGGTAAAAAATGAATAATAGCGTAAGTTATCTTACATTATTCAAAACATTTATGAAGATTGGCATAGTCACCTTTGGGGGTGGCTATGCCATGATTCCTATTATAGAATCCGAAGTCGTCGACAAGCATCATTGGATGACGAAGGAGGAATTCTTGGATGCCATCGCTACCACCCAGGTTTGTCCGGGAGCCTTGGCCATCAATATGAGTTCCCTGCTCGGATATAAGTTGGCAAAGACACCGGGAGCCATCGTCTGCACCTTCGGCGCTTCGTTGCCATCGTTCCTTATTATCTTAGCGATAGCCATGTTTTTCCATCAGTTTGAAGACAACAAGGTGGTGGCTGCCCTGTTTGCAGGCATCCGTCCTGCCGTCGTAGCATTGATAGCCGTACCAACATTCTCGCTTGCCAAGAGTGCCGGTATTTCGCTTGTCAACTGCTGGATTCCTATTCTATCCGCCCTTCTGATCTGGCTTTTGGGCGTCAACCCGATCTGGGTGATTATCGCAGCTGCCGTGGGTGGCTACATCTATGGACAATTCATTCAACCAACAGAATAATATATGATATTTCTTCAGCTTTTCATCGTATTCCTTCAGATAGGCATCTTCGGATTCGGAGGTGGCTATTCCATGATATCCCTGATTCAGGGACAGGTGGTAACGCAGTATCATTGGATGACGATGAAGGAGTTTACCGATGTGGTTGCCATCTCTCAGATGACACCGGGACCTATCGGCATCAATGCCGCTACCTATTGCGGCTATACAGCTGTCCATAATGCCGGCATGAGTGGCATGATGGCTGTACTCGGAAGTGCCATGGCAACCTTTGCTTTGGTTCTCCCATCCTTGGTTTTGATGATTCTTATCAGCAAGATGCTGTACAAGTATATGAAAACCTCAGCCGTTCAGAGCATCTTCATCGGTCTCCGTCCTGCCATCGTCGGTTTGGTGGGAGCCGCAGCCCTGCTCCTGATGAATGGCGAGAACTTCTCTACGCCAGCCAATCCCTGGCATTTCTATATCTCCATCGCCCTCTTCCTCGCCACCTTTATCGGCGTGAAGGTGATGAAGATCAATCCCATCCGCATGATACTCTATTCTGCGTTTGCCGGATTGCTTCTTCTCTATTAAGACTTTTTTCACCCCAAACTACCCCATTTTTATGAGAAAGGTATATTTATCCATAGCCCTTGGCTTCTGCTGCCAAGGCATTCTGGCACAGCAGAGCTCCTACCGCTGGAAGGTGGAGGCAGAAGCTGGTGTCAGTTGCAGTGTGCTTGATACGGATGTGTCGGGCTTGTCGGAGACTTATTATAAGGTGCGACCGGGTTTCACGGCTGCCATCGGTGCCGAATACAATATCGTAGATCAGCTGGCGGTAGGAGCGGGCATCCGCTTCGTTCAGCGCGACTACCTGTACCAGAACCTCGGCGGCGATTCCTGGAACACCCGATACAACAACAACTTCATCAGCATTCCACTCCATGTGGGCTACTATCTCCTCCATAATCCTTACCACGAGAAGGGATTGTGGATCAAGCCGCAGGTAGGCATCTATTACGAGTACTTCACCTCCATGCATACCAAGGGTATGTATCCGATGAACATCATGGAGGGGTACAAGGGCGATGGCACCTACATCCGCTATAACACCACCTACGATTTCAAGAAGAATGAGAACCATCTCCGCCGCAGCCTCTTTGGCGGCGAAGCAGGCATCAAGATAGGTTATTCCTTCGGCAAGATAGATGCCAGCGTGGGCTATCAGTTCCAGTACGGTTTCTCGCATATCTACCAGGAGAAAGCCAGCACCAGCAAGACTGCCCGGCGCAACTCCAGCGTCATCACCGCAGGCATTGCCTACAAACTATAAATCATTTTAAAATATGAGAACCCCTATATATATAAAAGGTGGAATGCGATGCCTCTTCGCCTTCCTCCTGGCGACAACCACCACCGGATTGTCGCTTACCAGTTGTGTGGCAGACAATGATGCCAACGAGAAATCGATTTCCGATTATTCCGATACCGATGTCAAGTCGTATGGCGACCTGTTCCAGGTTTTCTGGAGCGTGATGAACCAGCGCTACTGCACCCTCAATGAGCAGTCTGCCGTATCTTCGCAGACCTGGGACCAGGTGTATAAGGAATACAAGCCCAAGTTTGATGCCCTGAAGACCTTCCAACATACCTCCGCTTTCACCCAGCAGGAGATTCAGGAGGATAATGCCAAGGCGAAGCAGTATTTCCAGGAAATCATCGACAAGATCATCGACCAGCATTTCTATGTCAAGATTACCCTGCCCGTCTCCCACTCTTCTATGGAAACGGTGAGATTCAACAGCACGCTCCGCAACAAGACCGAGTATTTCCCACTGAATGCTCACTGGAACCATACCCGCGATCAGCTCAACCTGGATGGTACAGCCTTCGGCGAGATTACCTCGGATGGTTTCTGCATCATGGGCGGTTACCTGAAGGAGCAGCCGGGTACCTATTATCTCGGCTTCAACAAGTTTGCGCTCTACGAAAACTGTTTCCACGAGTATCAGAAGTCCTATCTCCCTGTCAATGCCGCCAGCACCTATCATCTGGATGCTTCCACGATATCAGCCAAGGCGAAAGCACTGATTACTGATACCGGAAAGCGAGAGAAGGCTGAGCAGCAGGCAGCGCAGTTGCTTGCCGATATGGATAGCTATCTGGCTTCGGATGATGCTGCCCAAGCCTGCGAGAAGATGGCGGCCTACAGCAACCAGGGAGATTATTCCGGCCTTTATGCTCTCGCCAGCGAGGCATACGAAAAGTCACCGAATCTCCTCAAACTGTTACCTGTTACTGCTGAGGCAAGCGGCATGGGCGAGCAGATCCGCCAGAAGCTGCAGGGCGATGCCCGTTACCAGCAGATGCTTTCAGCCTCCGCTTTTGCCAGCTGGTATTGCCAGGCACTTGCCGATTACCTCTGGCACGAGCGTGAACTCTACGCTTACTGGAGCGATCTGAAATTCACCTACAATCATCTCTGCGTAGAAGGTTACCGCCGTCTGTTCCTGGAGCCGCTGGCTAAGGGCGAGATCAAGAAACTGATTCTCGACTTCCGTGGCAATGGTGGCGGAAGCGTGATAGACACCCGTCTGCTTACCGACTATCTCATCACCCAGACAGCCGTCTATGCCTACGTACGCAAAAAAGAAGACAATAATCCATACAGTTATACCCCTTGGATTCCGCAGAAGATTACGGTAACGCCGAAGAGCCTGGGCAGAAACATCCCTACCGCCATCCTGCTCGACAACTACAGTGCCAGCATGTCGGAGGTGACAACCCTCATCCTGAAAAGTCAGGGCGACCACGTGAAGACGATAGGCAGAAACAGTTACGGAGCGCAGGCGATGCTCACTTCCGACAACGAAGCCAGCAATGGCGGATGGATAGGAAATGTAACGAGCTACCTCTACTTCTACATGCCATTCTCGCTTACCAAGGATGCACAGGGCAACCTGCTGGAAAGTGTGGGAATCACTCCTGATTATCTGCTCGACGAGATGACCCAAGAGGAAAAGGAGAAGCTCTACCAGAACGATCCTTCGGCTGTGGATAGAGGTCTGAAGAAGGCAATGGAGGTTCTGAAATAAGCGAGGGTGTGCAATTCACACCTTCGCTTTTATTTTCTATATATCAGCCACTTATACCATATTCACGAATTTTGTGCTCCCACACAACTTGCACAACAATGCAAACGTTTGCATTTTGTATTACGTGATTTTCATCACTTTTTTGAGGCACCTTTGAGAAAATCATTCTATCTTTGCAACCGAAAAGGAAACCCGGTGACATCCATCTTGTTACAAGGGTAAGCCTGTGATTATAAGTAAATGACAATAACAAAATAGGACAGCTAACAGTATCCTTAAGAAAGAAAATAACAGAGTAAAAATATGATGATGAAGCAGAGATTGTTCAAACGAACACCGATGTTGTTACTGCTGATTCTCTCAACAGTAATAACCCGAGCTCAAGAGGTAGCGCTGAAGACCAACCTGCTTGGTTTGGCAACCACTTCGCTCAATGCTGGTCTAGAAATAGGCACGGGCAGGAAGAGCACTTTTCAGCTTTTCGGTGCCCTGAATCCCTGGAAGTTCTCTGGCGACAAGAAATTGCGCTACTGGAACGTAATGCCAGAATACCGCTGGTACACCTGCCAGAAATTTGGAGGCCACTTCTTCGGCATCCATGCCCTTGGGGGTGAATACAACATCAAAAATGTGGACCTGCCTTTCGGCATCTTGCCAAAGACAGAGAAAGGAAGACATTACGAAGGCTGGTATGTCGGCGGTGGTCTCACCTACGGATACCAATGGCTGCTGTCTGAGCACCTCAATCTCGAAGGATCCATCGGATTAGGATACATCTACAGCCCATACAAGCTCTACGGAAGATGTGACAAATGTCTTGACAAGGACCACCGCAACTATGTAGGTCCTACTAAAGCCGCCCTTTCCCTGATATACGCATTCTAGGAACAATATCACCGAGATAGCGAAAAACAAAATCAAACCCTCTTTTACAAGATGAAGAATATGAAGAAAATGAAGCTTTATGCGGTCATTTCGCCCCTTTGCATTCTGTTTGCACAGAGCGCACTGACTGTCCAAGCCCAGAAGATAGATGATTCGCAGCTACGGTTGGCTGGAGGCAAGATTCTGATAGACAGCGTCTTGACACAGAAGAAAAGCGACAGTCTGAAGGTTGCTTTCCGCCTCCATCTCGATAGTCTGCAGCTCAAATCAGAGCAACAGCTGGTTTTCACTCCACTTATTGCCGGAGAAGATACCATCGCCCTGAATCCCATTATCATCAATGGCAAAAACCAGAACATCAGATACCTGCGCAAAAGCAGCAAACTGAAGAACAGCCAGGCAGTGGTAGTGAGACGCAGGAATGATACCGAACAGCAGGTGCTCTTCTCGCAGACCCTTCCCTACAGGAAGTGGATGAAGGCTTTCAACCTCTCCATGACGGAAGACCTCTGCGGATGCGGCAACCTGATGGATCAGGATACCACTCTGATGGCTAACATCCAGCCGACACCGAGAATCTGTCGCGACCATTACGTGAAGCCAAAGGCTGAAGCCATCAAGGTGAGAGCCGAAAAGGGTGAAGCTTACCTGAGCTTCAAGCTCAACAAGAGCGATATCCTTGCCGACTTCCGTGAGAATGCCACAGAGCTGAGAAAGATTACATCCACCATCGACCTCGTAAAGAACGACAAGGATGTGAGCATCACCAATATCGATATTCATGGCTATGCGTCGCCGGATGGTCCTTACGACAACAATGTGCGACTCGCCAACAACCGTGCGGCTGCCCTGCGCAATTATGTATGCAATCTCTACACCATCGATAAAAAGCTCTTCACCTATCACGCCACCCCAGAAGACTGGGAAGGATTCAAGAAGAAGGTGGAAGCCAGCAGCTTAGCCGATAAGTCTGCCATCCTTGCCGTTGCCAACTCATCCTTGGCACCCGATGCAAAGGACCAGAAAATCAAGAAGCTTTATCCGGCTAGCTATCGCTACATCATGAGTGAGATTTATCCTCGTTTGCGCCACAGCGACTATACGGTAACCTATACCGTTCGTCCTTTCGACATTGAGGAGGCAAAGGTAATCCTGAAGACCAAGCCTCAGCAGTTGTCATTACAGGAGATGTATCTGGTGGCACAGACCTATGAGCCTGGTTCTCCAGAGTTCAACGAGGTATTTGATATTGCCGTCCGTCTCTTCCCGGATGATGAGACAGCCAATCTCAATGCCGCCTGCACAGATTTGCAGAAGGGCGACCTCGTAACTGCCGAAAAGCATCTTGCCAAGGCAGGAAACTCGAAGGAAGCTGAGCGCATCAGAAAGATCTACGGGGAAATGAAGGCGGAACAATAAAAGATATAACTAACAATAAAATCACATAGATTATGAGAATTAAACATTTCTTTGGATTGGCAGTTTTGGCTGCTATGACTGCTAGTTGCTCTAGCAACAACGAGTTAGTAAATGGTGGTAATGGCTCTGGTGAGAATGAGAGTGGTGTAGGTTATGCCTCTTTCTCTATCACCTTGCCTACAACAAGTGGTACACGTGCTGATGTTCCAACACCAGGTACACCATCATTTGAGAACGGTGACAAGAATGAGTACAAGGTAAATGATGCAACCTTACTCATCTTTAAGAGGGGGGGGGAAGCAACGAAAGAAGGTGAGTATACTTTCGTTGAGAGTGCTGAGTTGGGTTCAATGGCACCATGGAAAGATCCAAATGAGACAGGTGTAACCACTCATGCTAAAATTACAGCCAAGTTGAATAATGTAGATAAAACCGACGGTTACTACGCTTTGGTGCTCTTGAACAACGGTACTGGTGATAATGTCAAGGTTACTCTGCCTAAAAAAGGCGATACATTCTCTGCTTGGAACGTAGATACAAACACAGATAAAGAAGCTACGAATAAAATTGCAAATACCAATAATGGCTTCTATATGGCAAATGCGCCTCTGTTCAAGGATAATAATGTTACTACTTTAGTTGCTATTGACAAAGACAAGATTTACCCTACAGAGGAACAGGCTGCTAAGAGTGCTGCAACAGATGTCTATGTAGAGCGTGGTCTTGCTAAGGTTACCTTAAAAACAGGTACAGCAGCAACAGGAAAGACGGATGACAAGGGCGCATATACGGTTGCTGATGGCGCATATAAGGATGACAAGGTTACAATCGAGAACTGGGCTTTGGATGTTACCAACAAGAAGACTTTCCCAATCCATAATGTTGATGGATTGGCCACAGACTACAAGGACATTTGGAGTAACACAGCCACTGCATCTACAATAAACAGTGCTAACAATCAGCGTTTCGTAGATAATAAAGCAACCCTTGCACAGCGTGTATATTGGGGTAAAGACCCTAACTACGACAAATCTGATTTATGCAGCACCGAAGACGCTGACATGAAGGCTCTTAAAGCAGAGTTCAACTATGTTGCAAATAAAGACGTAACAGCAGCGTCTTCTAAGCCATTGTACTGTCTTGAGAATACATTCAATCTTGACAATATGATGCAGGGGCAGACTACTCGTGTTGTATTCAAAGCCAAATATACTCCTAAAGGCTTCAAAGACGGCGACACATTCTACAAGATTGGTAAGAACACTGCTATTTGGAATAAAACCAATCTTGAGGACGAAATCAAAGCAGCAGTTGCTAGTGTTGTCACAGGCGCAACAACCGCCAACACCACTGTCAAATTGGATGCTGACGGATATGATATCACTGCAGCAGGTACTCACTATGTAAAAGCAGCTAATATCATCGTAAAAATCTCTGAAACTGAAACAGCAACAATTTCAGATGCAAACATCACCGCCATTAATACCCAGTTGGGTCTCAATGAGACTAATAAGGTCGGTATTAGCACATACGCAGGTGGTGATTCTTACTACATCGCCCGTATCAAGCACTTCGGTGATGACTTGACTAGCTGGAAATCTGGTTCTTACGGCAAGAATAATCTGGAATACTTAGGTCGTTATGGTGTACTCCGTAACAACTGGTATGAGTTGACTGTTAACAGCGTTAGCAATCCTGGATACCCTAGCGTTCCAGAGGTTAAGCCAAGCACTCCAGATGATGAAGACGACGAGTACATCAACGTCAGCGTGAAGATTCTCGACTGGGCTAAGCGTTCACAGAACGTAGATTTGTAATCGAGTATAACAACGAAAGGCGGAGCTTAGGCTCCCGCCTTCGTTAAAACATACAATAATAACCAAAAGCATCATGGCAAACAATAAGTTACATAGTTGGATCAAGAATATACGCATGGAATGGGGATTCGACAGCTTGGCAGCTATCAGCCGTACCGCTACTTTCGGAACCATCGTCGCTCTCGGCAGCATGCTCAGCAGTTGCCACGACTTGATGCACGACGACCTCCCTCCTTGCGATATGGGAGTCGACTTGCAGTTCAAGTACGACTACAACGTCCAGCGCGCTGATATGTTCAACGATCATGTAGGCGGCGTCTGCGTGTTCGTCTTCGATGAGCAGGGCAACCTAGTGGCTCGCCAGGATGCAGCCAACGAGGGAAAATCCCAACCCCTCAAAGACCCTAACTATGCCATGCGCATAGACTTGCAACCTGGCAAATACCGCTTCGCCACCTTCGCCTTCCAGAAGAAATACGAAGAGGCACTGTCACAGGCTGGTGCCAAATTCCACATCGAAGCTCCAGCAGCAGGAGAAAGCATCGAAAAGCTCCGTGCCCGACTCGACAGAAATGCCGGAAAGGTAGAAAACCAGGCACTTCCGCTTGATACCCTCTGGCAGGGATTGAGCAACGAAACCGTAGAGGTGAAGGATCTTCAGATTACCCACCATACCATCAGTCTCATCAGAGACACCAAGCAGCTCACCATCAGTCTGCATCAGCTGGACGAACCAGCCGACATCCACGCCGATGACTTCAGTTATCAGATAACTGATGCCAATGGCTACATCAATTACGACAATTCTCTCCTCCCAGACGAGGAGTTGACATACACCCCATACAAGACCTGGACCACCGAGTTCACCACTCCGGAGGGTACCGTACAGGAGCGTACCGCTCACGCCGCCCTGATGTTCTCCCGCCTCGTGTTGCATCCAGCAACCGAGAACGACAAGAATGCGATACTGAGCATCTGGAACAAGAAGACGGGCGAAGAAGTGGTTCGCATCAATCTAGCCGATTTTCTGGCACAGGGTCGTGGAGCATTCGAAGCATTGAATTATTCGGCACAGGAGTTCCTGGACAGAGAATACGACTATAAGCTGGACTTTTTCCTGAAAGGCGACAAGTGGCAATACGTTAAGTTGGGCATCTCCATCCTCGATTGGAGCAAGCGCATACAGCGAGCCGACTTATAATCTGATTCCACTTTGTCGAAATTAAACTATTGATATTAGTAAAGTAAAAGACAAAGTTATCATGAGAAGATTTCATATCTATATAGGTTTCATAGTTTGGTTGTTGACTAGTTTATTTGCAGTTAGTTGTACCGACGAGTTGGAGGGTAACGGATATACCCCCAACTCGTCTAGCAACCTGCACGTGCTGGTACCAACCGTGCTCAGCAGCCGCGGCATCAATCCCGACGATGCTTCCGGCCTTCCTACCTATAATGCTACGGTAGATGAATGCCAGATCAACGACCTGACCCTCTATGCTTTCCCTACAGGAAATGAAGGCAAGCTCCTGGTAGAAACGCTCCCTGCCCCATTGGCTACGATGATGGCAGAGCCGAATGTAGCCAATTACCAACTCACCATCGAGCCGGGCACTTACCATATCTATGTGGTTGCCAACATGAACAAGGTGTTGAGCGGTCAAACTATCAAAACAGAAAATGAACTCAAAAATATAGTACTGAGGTATGGCGTTGGAACAAAACCGGGAATGCCGGTTTCTACAAACATCCCGATGATTTATGAGCCAAAGGATGTAAACGGTAAAATCATCGATAAAAAAATAGAAAAAGGTGGTGATAAATATACAGAGGTGGCAGCTAACCTGAAGTTTACTTGCGTAAAGGTTAAGCTCAACCTCATTATGGACCCAACTGCGAGCGATAATCTTTATGACAAGAGCTATAGCATAACAGATATTGTTGCACAGAAGCTTACTCCTTCTACCCATTTATTATGGGATGGTAAGTTTACCCAGAAAGATGTTACTTCAGAATATGCTACAGGCATTGATACACCTCTTTATAAGAGTACTCCTACAGGCGACGCAAGCAAAGGATGTTATTATCAGAAAGGTGAATATGAAATCAATGAAGATAACAAAAATGTAGCTAACGAAGATGTTGTGAAAATCGCTGATGCTTATAAGGATAAGGGTACACCTAATCCTAAGAACGCTAAGCAATGGCTCTTTCAAGGTACCTACTATCTGCCAGAGCGTTATATCTCTAAGGCAGAGGAACAGTCGGTATTGAAGATTAACGGTATAGTTAACAACAGCAACAAGAATCAATATACCATCAATCTGGGACATAAGCAGAACGCATCAGATGCTCTGCCTACATTCCCTCGTGGAACCTATTATGAAATTACAGGTAAGCTGAAAAGCTATGGCGATATGGATCTTGACTGCGATGTGAAAGTGGACGACTGGAAGCCAGTAGAAATCAATGCTGATTTCTACCATACTAATTTATGGGTTAACAAGACCAAGGCTGAAGTCTCTTCTACAAAGAGTGATACTATCTCGTATGAATCCAGCGAAACTGTTGTAGACTTTGGCTGCATTGACACCAAGACTGTTGGTGAAACAAATCAAGATATTATCGTCGTAACAAAAAGAGATGGCAAAAATATTATCTTTGGTATCAACCCAGATATACCAATAGATAAGTTTCCAAAGAACTCTGCAGGAAAGAGAGAAGGAACCGCTAGAGTTTATTTGATGGCTAACAACATCAAGAAGTATATTAATGTACACTATGATGTTACTCCTTATTTTAAGGTGAGCCCAAAGAACGTAGTTATCTATTGGGGTAAGGATCCTGACGACAAGCAGGTTCTAGAGAAACACTTTGTGGTAGAAACCAATTTGGGAGGATTGAAAGCATATCAGAACATCAATGGTACGCCAACAGAAATAGCTTCCGGTTCTACAGCACAAGTAGGTGAGGCACCTTCTCGTCTGAAGATAAGTTATGATAATACTCCTGATGCAGATGGAAAATATCTGATGAAGGTAACGGAAACTGTAGATCCTCAGACAACAACCGTTTATAACTTCACCCTTTCTCCGAAGAATCCGATTTCTGGCGACGAGGATAGATCACAAGAAGTTACGGTTACTGTTAAACCGGAGTTCGGCCCTTATCGCATCTACATGCGAGCTATCAATGATGTGTATAGTTGGAATGGAAATAAAGATACATATGAAAATCTTGTTGTTGTTAACAAAGTTCAATTACCAGAATATACAATTCCGGAAGGAGGCTATAATGATAAGAAGAATAACAACTGGGACGATGGTTGGTTTTGGACAAATAATAACTGGGCTGGAGATAAAGAAATTCATTCAGATAAGCACTATCTCTATGCCTATACTCAGATAGGCGAGAATACAAACTCATCTCCTAATATGCCAACCTGGGTTTTTACGAAGAAGTTCCCTGGAGATCAAATGACAGGTGACATTAACAATGCAGGATGGTATTACAAAGATATAGCCAAAAATGAAAAAAGTAGTTTGACCTTCAATAATGCGCAAGGAGAGAAGGAAATCAAACCGGGACAAACTCTAGTAATATTTGGCAATGGCAATAATGCTTTTGGAGATGATGGTGGTCGTACTCCGCACCGTTTTCCACATCATATGGACCCAGGCATTCCTTTGTTCAACTACGAAGATCACGAAGGATGGTATCTCTATGACCCAACCTGTATACCATATTATCGAGTATATGATGACAAACCAACCATTATAAACGTGGATTATGTAATATATACTAAAGATGATATTACACGATGGTACATCGATTTTGGTAAGAAGGACAGTAATCTAAAAAAGTATACTTTGGAGTGTAACCCAGATCAATTCAAGGAAAAAAGCGAAGATGTTGGAAATGGCTGGAAACGTACAGTTCTCCAATTCAAAGCTCCTAAGGGCGAATATGAAAAAGCAATAGAGGTTAGCATTGGTGAAAATAACTACCACATGCTCTTTGATGGTGACAGCTACAAGTGCACATACGATGCAAAAAAAGGATACCAGATATTCGGTTATTACGATGGTAGCTGGCATGAAGGCAAACCGTTAGGAGTTTCTAAATAGTAAAGATAGAAAATATAATGATGACAAGAATAAAGACTTTAATGATATGGATAGGATTGCTCTTAAGCCTTGCATCATGTAAGGACTCTTTAGAGGCAATTACTCTCGGTGGGGACGAACTCCCTACCGAGGGAGTTACGCTGAGCATACAATTACCTAATTTCACTCCTCAGGAAATCTCAACCCGGGCTGGAGGCGAAACTACAGAGAGCATTACTTCTCTGTGGCTTGTATGCTATGGCACTTCAGACAAATATCTTGATATGCAGGATTGTACAAAAGCTTATGCTGATGCAACTGCCGATGCAGATGGTTACAGGAAAATCAAAACAAACCTTCCTAAAGGTACAGAAACGGTACATTTGGTTGCCAACGTTCCTGACTTGACAAAAGCACAGGCTGAAAAGCTTGATGCGATGGATGTTATCACCCCAAATTTATCCAACCCAATCTGTTGGGGTGCAAAAACACTTAGCGACCTGATGAACGACAGCAAGATTTCGCTAACCCGTCAATGTGCTAAAGTTACAGTAAAAACAAGCGTTAGCAATTTCGAAATCACAGACCTTCATGTATGGCATTCTGCTAGCAAAGGCTCTATTGCGCCAGCTGGCTACAAAGAATCTACTAAGGATGACGACTTGGCAACATCTACAGAGTTGAATAGCAAATATATTGCTGGCGGTTCTGCTGCTGTAGTTGCAGTAAATGAAACTTCTGCAGGCAAGGCTGACATCATTATCAAGGCTAAATATAAGGATAAGGATAAGGGTACAGATACAGAAGGCTTCTATAAAGTAGCCCTCTATACTGATGATGCCAAAACTGCACAATATGCATTGGTACGTAACCACAACTATATCGTGAACGTTATTTCTGTAAACGATGCAGGCTACGCTACTGAAGAAGAAGCATTAAAGGCTGAGCCAGAAAATCGTTTGGAGGTAACCGTGGTAGATGATAACCCGGAGATTGTAGATATGATTGCCTGCAAAGATTACGAACTGGGTGTTTGTGGTACACAGACTGTTGCAGCTACAAATGGAACAGATCCTATCATAATTCCTATCACTTTGTTTACAAATCTTAAACCTGAGAATACAACAGATAATAATCTCTATAAGGTTGAAATTAGCAAAGATGCACAATCGTGGATAACTAGCTGGTCACCAGGTAGCCAGTCAACCACAACAAGTCCTAACGAATCGGCACCATCAGGAACCATGTTTGTTCTCAACCTCACATTGACTGCAAACAACAAATCGGAGGAGCCTCGGGAAGGTACGATTACCATCACTTCCGGTGACTTGAAAAGAACCATCTTGATTCATCAGGAAGGTTACGACTTTAAACGTGATAAAGATCGAAAGGTTGTCATGAATTACGATGGTACTATTCATGATAATTACTTTGCTTGGCTTGATGAAATGCATGGTGTTAAACCTAGCGAGAATAAGGTCGAAGATCAGGAACAGACCAGAAACCAGGGCTTGCACTTCAGCGTAGGAGATAATAAGATCTATTATCTGATTCCAAAGAAATCGGGTGACCAATTCGTGAAGAAATCTGACAAGATCAGTTATTCGGAAGAAGTTTACAAAAACCAAAACTATTATAAAGTTACATTGAACAGCAATAACTACGATTTATGGATAGAAGAAGAAGGTTTTGTCATCAAGAATACTGAAGATGCTGATCATCCGTTTACCATCAAATACCCGATCTATCATGCTGGTGTATTTGGAGAAATTAAAAATCTGGAAGACGAACAGTTGGGTGAAACAAAAACAGGTTGGTACTACTACGGAGTAGTGAAGATTCTGGTAGATGAACCATCAGAAGATGGTAAAACTACTACGTCTAATAAGACATACTACATGTTAGACCGTAATCTAGGCGCATCCAACAGCGATTTCTATTCGCCAGGTTCTGCCAATATTGCCAATGATAAAGGTTCTATAGGTGGATATTTCAAGATATCAAATGGTAAAAGCAGTAACGACTATATCAACAAGTATGTAATCGGCAATTTTAGAGTACCAAAGGGCAACGAGCTAGAGGCAATTGCAAATAAAACCGAAGTAAAGCCGTTGAGTACATCTACGGGTGAACTATATAATTGTCTTCGCATCCCGACAGTGTCTTCGCAGAAGGATTACATCTATATCCCAATCAGCGGATATTACGAGAGCAACAGCTTCAAGGATGAATATCACGCAAATCTATGGAGCCAGTCTTTGTTGTCGGGCTATCAAGGCTTCAGTTCAAGTAGTAACGAATATGGTTTCTGGTATCTCTACCTAGATATATATAATAAGATAAAGACTATCACAAATACCCGTTTCGTTCAGGGATATGATGGCAGTAGCACAGGCCGTTACAAGGCGATGCCAATCCGCCTGATATACGTTCCATAAACATAAGATAAGTGATAAATACAATAACATCTTTTACTTATATATAAATATAGTTTTAAAACAGCTGTTTTACAAAGAAGGGTTGGGTTTTCGAGAGAAAGTCCAGCCCTTCGTTTTGTCAGGATATTCCTAACAAGGGGTCAAGACGTCACTGAGAGGTCATCATGATAGTCCTGACGAGTGGTAAAGACGCTTCCATCGCTTATTGCCTCACTACGGCATTATATTGCCCTTTACCAGGGCAATATCGTGCCATCGCCAGGCACAAAACGATACGTCGGGAGAGAAAATCCCCACTCTCTTTTTTACTCTTCACTCTTCACCAAATCGCCTGAATCCCCGATAAACACAGGGGTTCCGAGTGGTGAAGAGTGGCGCACCACTCTTCACCACTCTTCACCCACTCTTCACCTGGATATTTTTTCATCGGATTACGCTGAGTTAACAGAGCATTCTTGCTCCACGGATTACGCACGGATTCCGTCAGGCGTCTGTCTTCCGTGAGGCGTCCCAGCGGATTTGCAATCCCCCCTCAATCTATAAACAGCTAGCGAAAAATCTGGGGTGAAGAGTGGTGAAGAGCCGAGCGCACTCTTCACCCTACCAAATCAGCTCATACACAAATACTTACGCCACTCCGGTGAAGGGTGAAGAGTGCTTTTGAAAGTGGCTTGCAGTTTCCCTATAAGTTCAGGCATCTATCGCCTGGCTTATGGGGAGAACTTGTATCTGATAATTTTATGATTTCAATTGATGCAATTGCTCATGGGTTAAGCCTGTCAGTTCCATGATAGAGTCATCATCCATACCCTTTAATAGCATTTTCTTCGCTATATCAAGACTTTTGTGATAACTACCTCTTGCTTCACCTTTGGCAAAACCCTTAGCTTCACCTTTGGCAAAACCCTTAGCTTCACCTTTGGCAAAACCCTTAGCTTCACCTTCATCAATACCATTCATGTAATAGC
>NZ_QSQJ01000044.1:30961-31802 GCF_003436715.1 Prevotella sp. TF12-30
CACCTTCATCAATACCATTCATGTAATAGCTCATTAAGACACCATAGTAATCATCGGCGGCCTTTAAGCTTTCATCATATTTCTCTTGCTCTTCCTGACTCAGGCAGCGGGAATCTGCCAGTTCAGCAAGACGCTTGAAAATCTTCTTCTGTGCCGTAAACGGCATTCTCTCTAATGCTTCCATATGCTTTAATACATAAATCCATTTGTCAAAATCACTTTCACATTCTTCAGCCTTCTTGTCAAAGAAAGGAAGAGACAAGTAGATGAAGTGAAGATTGTCGGAAAAGACATCTTGACTTCCTTTTTCATACAAGGCTACATCGGTTCTGAATTTCGACACTGCATTGTCCTTTGGCATGAAATTCATGAGGCAGACGACATAGACGGGCATTAACTGATAGAGAGCAGGTTTCTGCTCGATTGTCTTTTTCCGCTGCCCGACAATAGCCTTGCTGGCATAATAGATGGAGCGATTGACAAAAAACGGCACCCATCTGTTCTGCATCTCGACAATGAAATGATTTCCATCATCGGTTTCACAATAAATATCAAAGATGCAGCCACGCAAATCTTTTGAATCTGCCAGTTGCTCTTTATCCTTGAAGGTGACATCCCTGATATGCATTTCGTCAACCAACAGGTCGTTCAAGAAACTAATCAGCAAATCCTTGCTGAATTCTTGTCCGAAGAGGCGTTTGAATCCCCAATCGGTGAAGGGGTTTATATATTTACCCATGGCAAAATATTGAGATAATTGATATCTGATGGCAAATTTACGATTTTTCTCTGAAAACTCCAAGAAAAAAATGCAAAAATTTGAAAAACCATAGAATTTACC
>NZ_QSQJ01000045.1:0-31406 GCF_003436715.1 Prevotella sp. TF12-30
TCCCTAACATTATAATAGTCGTAAGTCAAATCACTGCTGACATATAATTTTCCAAAACTTCCACGGTAGAACAATCCCACATTATAGTCGTTGGAATAATATTTGTCTCTATTCCATTGCTCATATTGGGCCACATTCCCATTATCCTTCTCCGTAATAAAGTACATAGTAGAATCCAAGGACTGATTAAAAGTTCCTTTGGTCTGAAAAGAAAGACTATGCCCCTTAGCCAATTGATATTCAGCACCAAGAGATATGTCATACCCCAGTTTTTTGCCGATTTTATTTGGATTACCAGAATCGAATTCTTGAGAACTTCTCTCATAATTATCAGCATACATACGAGTGAAGGAATCACTTTCCTTATTGACAACATTCGAAAAAGCCGAAGTTATATTAAATGAGAATTTATTCACACTATATGTATAAGATTCACCTACGGTTTCCTGATTCATATTGTTTTTGCCATATTGCAAATTCGTATAAGGCACAAAGTCCCAGCCAATATAATCATCGAACAAAGATAGGTTCAGCAACATTCTCCTTCCCTCATACTTTCCTGTTGGATTGTAGGTAATTTCCACTTTTTTGATGCGCTTAGGATTTATGCGCATAGCATAATCTGAGGATTTTTCCACGTCATTTACCAAAAGTACAATATCCTCTTCTCCATTCACACGCAACTTGTCATTTTCCCAATCACGCAAAAAGCCTGGTATTTTCTCCAACAGCTGTCCGCTGCTTGCCGTGCCTTTGCGCATAGAGTCGGTGATAAGGTAAATGTCCTTGTTATAGGTCTCTTGCTTTAAAGTTCCCGTGACAGTAACTTCCTTTAAGCCAACATTATGAGTAGACAATGCAATTACACCCAAGTTCTCAGGAAGTCCGAGACTATCCTTTCTGGTATAAGACTCAAGTCCCACATAGCTGACAGAAATTCTTGTTGCCTTTTGGGAAGTATTCACACTAAAGGAGCCGTCAGTTTTAGATTTGCATCCACCAACAAACACATTGTTATTGAAAAGCTGAATTGTTGCATCAGCCAGTCCTTGCAGTTTATTGCCAGAAATTATTTTACCAGAATAGCCTTCCGCCATAGTAGTGACGGATATAAGCATTATCAAGCATAACAAAAATAATTTTCTCATATTTTTTTATATTTTGAATTTAACATACATCTAAAGCAGTAGTCCAACATATTGAACTCTATTTCTTGCATTCTCCTATCAGAACATGCAAACATCAAAACGCATCTGTTGAGCTTTACTCATCTTGGGATTGTTCTTTCTTAGGCTATCAAGCATGCCTAAAGCTACTAAAGCAGAATCTGAATTGGTTTCCATCAGACTATCTGCTCTAGTTATCTGCTCATCTATGACTTTATTTCCAGTACATGAAACCAGCAGCAACAAAACACTCAATATATATAATTTGACCTTTATCATATATTTTTTATTATTTCCGTTCACAAAATTAATAAAAAAGAATGAAATAAAGGAAACTATTAGATATTTTAAGAGAACAATCCGTTAATTATTTGCAGAAAATGGACAAGTGACGAACACGCATTGCCCACACGGTGAACATCGGATACAAAAAAATCCCTTGCAACATTGCTGCTGCAAGGGATTCGCCATTTTTCTACCTTAAATGGTTATACACTACATAAACTTTAAAACTAAAACTTAAAATCTATATACTACAAAGCTGTTCGCCTTCATCTTCACATTCAAGACGTTGCCGTTAGCCTGAGCATCTGATACAACAGGAACAACCACGTTCTTGTTATCGATCTTGTTCTCTGCCTGGATATCATCAGCATGAAGAACAGTCATCTTGCCAGGGTTCAACTTCTTGATGCCATTGAAGGTAACGTTGATTTCCTTCTCCTGGTTAGAGGTATTGGCAATCTTCACGATGTAGCTCTTGGTAGCCTTGTCGAAACAAGCAGAGGCATAGAGACCATTCTCGCCTGCTACAGCCTTGCCGTTCTCGGTAAGCTTCAAGACATTGGTACCCTTGTTCTCGCCGTAGAGCTGCTGAACATAGTAGTTGGCAGAACGCACTGAGCTGAGATTATCAAACCAGATGAGGTCCGGACGCCACTGCCATCCCTCAACGTGAGCGAAGAGAGGAGCATAGGTAGCCTGATAAACCACATCGGCATTGCGCTCGAGACCTGTCATGAAGGCAGCCTCTGAAAGCGCAGCCTCCCAAGAGTTAGGATCGTGCTCAGCATGGGCTGCATACTCGCCGGCAAATACCTTAGGACCCTTGCGGTCGTACTTGTCGTAACGGCTGGCATTGCTGCGGAACCACTCCGGGCTCTTGTAGTAATGCTCATCTACCATATCTACGCCCAACTTGCGCATCTGCTCCCAACCATAGTCGAAATCCTTGCCATCAGCAGATGGACCAGATGAACCGCAGATCTTGATCTTCGGATACTTGGCATGAATCTGCTCCATGAACTTCTGCAGACGCTCAGGGTACATAGGTCCCCACTGCTCGTTACCGATACCAATCTGCTTCAGGTTGAATGGAGCTGGATGACCCATATCGGCACGGAGCTTACCCCACTTAGAGGTAACAGGACCATTGGCAAACTCGATGAGGTCGAGTGCATCATCGATATAGCTCTGGAGATCCTTGACTGCTACATGCGCATTAGGATCCTTATCATCGTTCTGATACTGGCAAGCCAGACCTACAGAGAGAATTGGCAAAGGCTCAGCACCAATCTTCTCAGAAAGGAGGAAGTACTCGTAGAAGCCCAAGCCCAAAGACTGATAGTAGTTAGGGAAAAGGCGATGTGGGAAGGTATCTCTCCAGCGGTTCTCGTTCAGAGGACGGTTCTCAGGAGCACCCACAGAGTTCTTCCACTCATAACGGGTATCAAGGTCGGTTCCCTCTACGATACATCCACCAGGGAAACGGAAGATGCCTGGCTTCAGGTCGGCAAGATCCTGTACGAGATCGGCACGGAGACCATTCCAGTTGTCTTCTGGGAAGAGAGAGATGTGGTCGAGATCTACGCTCTCGGAACCTTTCTCCAGATATACACGCATCAATCCCTTGGCATCGGTCTGAGGAGAGGTCAGGGTAGCTGTAAGCTTCTGCCACTTGTTGTTGGTGATGTTGATGACCTGCTTGGCAATGACATCATTCTTGGAATTGACCAGCTCCACACGGATCTTGCCCTGCTTGCCATCGATGAGATGAAGACGGCCATAAACGGTGAAATCGTACTTCATATCCTTCTTCAAGCCCATACCGAAGAAACCGCGGTTCTCCAAACCGGTCTGCTTCTCACGCGCACCGGCACTCTCGAGAGTTACATAATGAGGGTTGCGGTCGAAGGCTGGCTTCACGTCGCTGAGGGTTACGTTACCGAATGTATTCCATCCCATCAGGCGCTGTGGGAACTCGAAAGAGCGGTTTTCCACCATCTCTGCATAGAGACCGCCATCGGCACCGAAGTTGATATCCTCGAAGAAGATACCATACATGGTAGGCTGGATTTCTACTCCAGGCTTGTTTGCCTGAACCATAAACTGATGCTGTGCGAAAGCTCCGAGCGAAGACATCGCCATCAGCATTGCTGCGAAAATTTTAGCTTTTCTCATATTGCTCTGTTATTGTTGTTTTGTAGGTTTGTTTATATTCCTATGGATAATACGCATAACGTATCAGAATGCCGATGCAAAGATACAAAAAATCCACCCCAAATGAGGTGGATTTTCTGATATAATATATTGGATTTTCGCTCAAATCGCTGTTTTTCTACTATTTACCCTGTGGAATGAGGGTAAATGTGAAGGTCTTGTTGCCATAATGTACACGATACTTCTCCAAAGGCCAAGCACCCCAAGAGTTCTCGCCGCCTACACCCATGTGGGCAGAATCGAGGAAGAGGTTGGTGAACTTAGACTTCTTCAGGTCGAAGCTGTGTCGCTGCTCCTTGTCGTCGCCATCGTCGAGCTCCTCGGTATCGAAGTGGATAGCGCTGGCATAGAATGGAGTGCAGCTCTTCACCTGCAAGCCCATACCGGTAGCATCGGTCTGCTTCCACCAGCGGATATCGCTCTTGGTACCACTCTCCTGTGGACGGATGTATGGGAAGTACTGGTTGTCGGCATCATCTGTGTAAACACCGATGCGCATGCAGTCCTTGCGGTCTGAGTAGTTCTCGATAGGACCACGACCGTAGTAGTTGCTCTTCTCCATGGTGTATGGCATCTGCATCAACATACCGAAACGGAACATATCGCTTACCTTAGCACCCTCTGTAGCCTTGAAGTCTTCTGTTACCTTCACGGCACCTGTATTGGCGAATACTACGTAGGTGATATCCATCTGACCCTGAACCTCCGGCATATCGAATGATGTGAGGATCGTTACAGAGTTGGTCTTCTTATCCTTCTTCACGTCGATGTTCTTCAGGTTCATCTGAGGGTTCTTCCAAGCCTGGAACTTCTTCTGAAGGCCTGCACCCATATCGTTGTCGGTAGGAGCACGCCAGAAGTTTGGCTTCAGGGTACCACCCTCGCCGAGCAATGACTTGCCATTGTAAGCATACTCAGAGATAAGACCGGTAGAACGGTCGATCTTGAAGGTGAGGTTAGGTGTGGTAACAGCTACCACATTGTTCTTCTTGGCAGCAAGCTTCATCTTCTTCTTGCCATGTCCCTGAGCCAGCATCTTGCTGCAGTCGCCAGAGCAAGCCTGCTTGGTAACTACCGGCAGCTGGGCATAAGCCATCACCTGACCGGCTGTGAGCAATGGTTCAGCCTCCTTCAGACGGAAGTCGATGTTGAGGAATACCTCCTTGCCCTTGATCTTGCTCTTGTCGTAAGGGATGGTGAAGTTCTTGGTCTGCTGTGCAGGAACATCAAGGTCGGCGATGGTACCATTCTGAGTCTCTACGCCATCCTCTTCGAGGCTCCATGCCAGGGCATAGTTGCTCAGGTCGCGGAAGAAGTTCTCATTGTGTACGCTTACCTCGCCTGTCTCGGCATTCACCATCTTGGCCCAGATGTTCTGGTACTGATAAGCCACCTCGTAAGCATGAGGGTTCATCTGACGGTCTGGACCGATGATACCATTACAGTTGAAGTTATTGTCGCTAGGATCATACTTGTTGTAATCACCACCGTAGCAATATTCTATCTTGCGAAGCTCCTCATTGTTCATCTTGTAAGGCAGGATGCTCATAGGCTTCACGATATTGCGGTGCAATGCCTGATCTACGAAATCCCAGTCGAAACCACCCTGGAGGATAGGATACTTGCGGATCAGATCCCAGTAATCGCTCAGGTTACCGCCAGAGTTACCCATGGTGTGGTTGTACTCACACTGGATGAGTGGCATCGGACTATTTGGATCCTTGGCATACTTCTCGGAAGCAGCAACAGGATAGTACATAGGGCAGAAGATATCTGTACCCTCGCCACGGCGAGCCTGCTCGTACTGAACAGGGCGGGTCTTGTCCTGGCTCTTGATCCACTTGTAAGCCTGCAGGAAGTTGTCGCCCATCACGGTCTCGTTACCCATGCTCCATGTTACGATGGAAGGATGGTTGTAGAACATAGACACATTGTGCTGGTTGCGCTCCATAATCTGCTTGGCAAACTCAGGCTTCTTGGCAGCCGCATCGTCGCCATACTGGAAACCATGGCTCTCCTGGTTAGCCTCAGCCACAACATACAATCCGTACTTGTCGCAGAGATCATACCAGCGAGGATCGTCTGGATAGTGGCAGGTACGAACGGCATTGATGTTCATGCGCTTCATCATCATGATGTCCTGAATCATGCGCTGCTCACTTAAGTTGTAGCCCTCATCAGGATCAATCTCATGACGGTTGGCACCCTTCAGGAGAACAGGCTGGCCATTGACCAGGAACTGCTTGTTCTTGATCTCCACCTTGCGGAAACCTACCTTTACCTGTACAATCTCGTATGGCAAGTACATACCGCCATTCTGGATAGGAGAAACAACGAGGGTATAGAGGTTAGGAGTCTCAGCACTCCACTTGCGAACGTTCTTCACACGGAGCTGATACTTAGCCACACCATTCCTTACATTATCGGTACCTGTAACGATTACCTCCTTGCCATCTGGGTCGTAAAGGCCGAAGTATGCCAGGGTATTGCCCTGCACCTTGGCTGTGATGTTGAGGTAACCATCCTTATAGTTGTTCTTCAGCTCTGTCTCTACACGGACATCGAGCAGGCGATGATCCTTAGAGCGGGCATAGAGATAGTTCTCACGTGCCGGACCGCTCAGACGCCAGAAGTCCTGATCCTCACACCATGAACCATCACACCAGCGGAATGTCTGGAAGGCAATGAGGTTCTTGCCCTTCTTCAGGAATGGAGTGATATCAAACTCAGCGGCAACCTTGCTATCCTCTGCATAACCGGCAAACTTTCCGTTAACATAGAGATAGATGTTGGAGGTTACACTACCGAAGTGAGCGATGACGCGCTTGCCATCCCAGTTGGCTGGGATATTGATTTCACGGCGATAGGAACCTACGTGGTTGTCCTTGGTAGGAACTGCTGGTGGCTGCTGGTCGAAGTGGCCACGCCAAGCGAAGCCCACGTTTACATACTCTGGCTGGCCATAGCCCAACATCTCCCAGTTGCCTGGCATCTGGATGTTGTTCCATTTTGAGTCATCAAGGTCAGTCTTGTAGAAATCCGTAGGGCGCTCATCAGCATTGGCTACCCAGTTGAACTTCCATGTGCCCTCAAGCGACAGGTAGTTCATACTCTTCTTCTTGTCAAGATACTCAGCACCTGTTCCAGGGAAGTCGTTAGGATCGTAAGCGAAGTGCATTGTGTGCAGAGGCAAACGATTGATTTCATTCACTTGGAGGTCGTGCCACTCTGTGAAAGTAGGCTGCTGGATGGCTACCGTCTTTACAGACGACTTAATGGCAGCCTTCGGTTTTCTTGCACCAAAGGCCACCATTGCCAATCCTGCCATACTCAATGTTACGAACAGTCTTTTATTCATTACTATTATAGTTTTGTGTTTAGATATTTATCATATTCACAAGCGGTAAGAAGCATCGCTCCCACACCGAAGTTTGCCTGGGAATTGGCATCTACGGTCTGTCCCGGGATGGCTCTTTCGCCGATTGGCTGAACATAGCCCACCTTGCCGTCTTCCAGAACGGCTGTTTCCGTGAGGTAAGTCCAGGCTCTGTCTATCACCTTCTTATATTCTTTCTTGTTGAGATAACCATTGTTTACTCCCCAGAGCATTCCATAGGTGAAGAAGGCGGTACCGCTGGTCTCTGGTCCCGGAGCATGCTCAGGATCCATCATCGAGCGGGTCCAGTAACCTTCCGGCTGCTGGATTTCAGCCACAGCCTTAGCCAGTTTCTGGAACTTATCTACGAAGAACTGATAGTGCTGGTAGTCCTTTGGCATATCCTGGAGCACCTTTGCCAGACCGGCAAGAACCCATCCATCGCCACGTGCCCAGAAGTCTTTCTTTCCGTTGGCACTCTTGTGCTTCGGATAGATGTACTTTCCATCGCGGAAGTAGAGGTTGGTCTCCTTGTCGAGCATAATCTCGTCGGTGGTGAGGAGGTTATCGTAGAGCTTGTCGAGATACTTCACATCGCCGGTAAGCTTGTACATCTTGGTCATCACAGGCATCACCATGTAGAGGGCATCGCTCCACCACCAGTAGTCTGTTGGCTCAGAGTAAGCCTCGTAGTGCATCACCTCCTTGGCACGCTTCACCATGAATTCTGAAGCTGCGGCATTGCCCTTGGCTGCCTCGATATTGTAGAGGTCGATGTAGGTCTGGAAGCAGATCTGCCAGTCGCCGAAGAGTACGTGATCCTTACCCTCGCCGTATGGCTTGTACTTCCACTTGGCTGGATTAGCCTCTGTGGCACCGGTCCAGTCGTTATGCTCTGCCCAACGGATGGTGTAATCGAGCATCTTCTGGTCCTTCAGCATCTTATATACCTCCATATTGCCGGTATGATAAGCGGCATTGTCCCAGAAGGCACGAACCTCAGGCTTATTGTTGGCCTGCCAGTAATTGTTTACCTTCTTGATGAGTGCTGCCACCTGCTCGTGGTCCCACTTTCTGGAAGCCTTCACCTCCTTTTTGTTCTGTTTCTTGACCTTGGCGGTCTTCTTGGCTGGCTGCGCTGCGCTCAAAGGCAAAGCCAGGGCTGCAGCTGCCAGCATCATCAATATCTTGCGCATTATATTAACTCTTAACACTAAACTCTAAACTTTTAATAGTAAACTCTAAACAGTAAACTCTAAACTGAAAATTACCACTTGTCCTTGGTAACAATCTCGTCCTTCCAGTGATGATCCTTAGGGAACTGCTGATTGTTCCATGCCTTCACCTGGGTCCAAGGCTGTGCTGCATCGGTCCAGAATGGATGATTGGCAGGCAGGCCGAGAGGCATGAAGGCAAGCGTGGTCATATAGAGCGAACCGTTGTTGGTGTACCAGTCGGCAACGTTTTTCTGGCTGTTTCCGCAGAAACCGATAGAGAGATAACCCTTCTCATTGAAGTTGTTCTCCTGGTCGAACATGCGATGGAGCACCTTGGTCAGGGCTGCACGCACCTGTCCGTTGCTCAAATCCTTTGGCAACTTCTGATACCATGCCATCAAGGCAAGCGGCTGCATGGTTGCCATGCGGTAAGGAATGCTTCTTCCGAAAGCCGGGAAGGTTCCTTCCGGAGAGATGAATCTCTCGAGAATGATGCTGTACTTCTGGCAGCGCTTCAACTCCCGGTCGTAGTACTTCTGATAGTCGAGGCGGGAATTCACCTTGGCATCCACCATCGCCTGGAGTGTTTCCAGATACATCGGATGGAACACATAGCTGCTGTAGTAATCGAATGCGAACGAAGGACCATCGGCATACCAGCCATCGCCTACATACCACTCCTCTACCTTGCGGCAAGCTGAATTCACGCGATATTCATCGAAATCGCCACCCGCCTTTGCCATGAAGCTCTCAATGGTAGAAGAGAAGAGAAGCCAGTTGGTATAAGGAGGATCGATGTGGCGGAGCTTGGCAAACTCCTTCAGGTATCGCTGCTTGGTCACCTCATCCAAAGGCATCCAGAGTGTATCGTAAGCACGGAGGAAGCTCTCGGCGATATAGGCTGCATCTACCAGGTTCTGACCGCCGATGCCCCAGCAGAGATAGTCAGGACTCTGAGGATCTACGGCATTCTTGTAGGAAGCCAAAGCCCACTCACGCAGCTGCTTGCGCTGCTTGCCTTCGGCTGTGGCATCATCAGGAAGGGTGAGCCAGGGAGCCACACCAGCCATCAGTCTGCCGAAGCACTCCATATAGAGCACCTTTTTGTTGCGGTTGTCGAAGCTTGGACTGAACTCCGTCTGCATATTCTTCTGCAGCTCGCCCTTTGCCATATTCTCCAGCACGGGCTGAGCCATCTTATAGGCAAGCGAGCACCAATATTGGCGGTCGCTCTGCTGCTGTGCCTTCTTCTTTGCTGCGCTGATTCCCATGAACGGAACCAAAGCCAGAAGAAGGGTAATCATGATACTCTTATATATATGAATCATAGATAGTTGCAATTTTATGAGTTTGTTGAATTCTGTTAAACGATGATTGCAGTATTATCATTTCATGCTGCAAATGTAATTAAAATAATTTAGAAACGAGCAGAGCGACCGTGTTTTTTATCATTTTTTCAACACTGGAGCACCATTTTCCCAGGAAATAGGCACCCAGAGATGACGACTGTCGCTCAAATGTTTCGGATTCCACATATCTGCCATAAATACATAGTCGGCGCCATGGAACATCTTCTTCTGTGCTGCAGTTTCCACCTTATATATATAGGTACCCTGTGCACCGAAGGTCTTGTCGGCACCCTCTCCACGGCAAGGATTAGGCAACTGCTCCCAAGGACCGAAGATATTCTTAGCCTTGAACATGCGGGCTGCATTTGGAGCCCAACCGGTACATCCGCTGGTAATCATCCAGTAGGTGCCATCCTGCTTGAAGATGGTTGGAGCCTCGTTCTGTCCGCCGGCAGCTACTCGTACGTAGCAACCATTGTGCTGCATGTAGTCATCTGTCAACTGTGCAATCTGGAGTGTCAAGTTTTCCTCTGAAGAATAGATGTGATAAGCCTTGCCATCATCGTCGATGAAGATGGTCATGTCTCTCGACATCTGTCCTCCCTGGAAGTCTCTCATCCAGAACATACCCCGTTCTATCTGAACGCGCCAAGCTGGAGTCCACCACTGTTTCAGTTCCGGGAAGAGGAGCTGATGCTTGAGGTCGGTGGTATCAGGTTTGGAGAATCCGATAGGATAGATTCCCGGATTCACTCTTCCTGAGCGAACGAACTTGAATGGTCCGAAAGGAGTATCGCTGGTTGCCACACCATAGCGGGCAGCCCCATATCCCCTTCCCTTCAATTCGAGATGGAACCACATGACGAACTTCTTGGTCTTCTTATTGTAGAGAACCTTAGGGCGCTCGATGATGCAGCCACCCTCGATGTCGCTGCCTGGTTCATTAGATACAGGGAGCACCAATCCATGATTGGTCCATTTCTTGAGATCCTTGGAAGTAAAGCAGCTTACGCCGAGAGAGCTGTAAGGCTTGCCATCCTGCGAGCGGCTTTCACCATACCAGTAGTAGGTACCTTTGTAGTTGAAGATGTTGCCACCATGTGCATTGATATGCTTGCCGGTATTGTCCTTCCACACGCCTCCGTCCATCGGAGCCTGTGCCAGAGTTGGGAGACAGGACATCATCCACAACATGATAAATGTGAATAGTTTGTTCATTTTGCCGATGTTATTATTAAGTTAGTGAATACGCTAATTGTTTGTTTTGTCTGCAAATTTAAAGAAAAAACCCCTCTTATGGGTCTAATATTCGGTATAAAAGGGAAACAAATCGGGAAAATGCTGGAAAAACAAATATAACCTATCGATTTTTCACACATTTCCACGACTAACAACTATCTTTTCCATTCACTATTCTGCGCGAAATGACTTTTTTACCCCATTTCGCGCAAAATAGCGACTCATTATTATGCGCGAAACAATATTTTTAGTATCTTTGCAGCCGAGATAATCTTGTTTTCGTGTAAATTTCGCCAAACAATAACCTTGTTTTCGTGTAAGAAATGAGAAAAAGTTCAAGTTGGCAGATTTAAGCAAAGATGCTAAACGGTATCGAGTATTTACCTTTATATATAGTTCCATTACTATAACGCACCGAGGGTAATAGAAGCCCTCTGGAGATTTTGCTTTCCGGGGTAACATTTAGGAAAATCTGTCGTAATCTCAATAAAAAAGCGAGATTACGACAGATTTTTCGTTAAAAAGTTGCCGTAATCTCATATTTTTTGTAACTTTGCGGTAGATAATTATAAAACAGATGGTTATGAAGTACTTAGATCCTAAGGCAGACCTCACGTTCAAGAAGATATTCGGCAATCATCCCGCAAGACTGATCAGCCTTCTGAACGCACTACTGCCACTCAGCGACGAGGAGCAGATACAAGAAATCAAGTATCTGCCTACAGAACTTGTGCCCCAGCTCGAAGGGGGCAAGAACACCATTGTGGATGTACTCTGTACCGATGCCAGAGGCAGGAAGTTCTGCGTGGAAATGCAGATGGAATGGTCTGATGCTTTCCAGCAGCGAGTACTGTTCAATGCATCCAAGCTCTATGTGAGCCAGGCTAAAAAGGGAGGAAAATACAGTGAACTCCAACCCGTATATTCCCTGAATCTTGTGAATGATATCTTTGCGCATGATACTCCAGATTTCATCCACAACTACCGCATCGTGCATGACAAGGACAGCAATAAGGTCATCGAAGGCTTGCATTTCACCTTCATAGAACTCCCGAAGTTCACTCCACATACCATTACCGACAAGCGCATGATGGTCTTGTGGCTCCGTTTCCTCACGGAAATCAATTCCAATACAAAGGAAGTTCCTGCTGACCTGCTTAATGACCCGGAAATAGGAAAAGCCGTAGAGGAACTGGAGATTTCCGGTTTCACAGATGCCGAACTCTGGGCCTACGACAAATTCTGGGATTCCGTAAGCGTTGAAAGAACCCTCATAGATGACAGCTACCAGAAAGGTAAGGTAGAAGGTATGAGCCAACAAAGTCTTGAGATTGCCAGAAAGATGCTGGCTAAGGGGATGGATGGTGCGACCGTGATGGATATAACGGGACTGTCGGCAGAGCAGATACAGCTGTTGAAAGCCGAGATGTAGATCACAGATATCACAATAAAAGAATGGGTCTATATGCCACGATAACAGGTGGCATATAGACCCATTCTTTTACATACACCATCTACAATTGATTCTTTACCAACTCGTAATAATAACCCTTCTTTGCTAGCAGCTCCTGATGAGTTCCACACTCCACTATTACTCCATGCCGCATTACCAATATCTGGTCGGCATTCTTTACGGTGCTCAGACGGTGCGCTGCCACAACCACGGTTCTTCCATTGTAAAAATCATACAGATGGTGCATTATCTCCGATTCATTGGTTGTATCAAGGGCATTGGTTGCCTCATCGAAAAAGATATACTCCGGATTCTTATAAATGGCACGGGCTATAAGTAAGCGTTGACGCTGACCTTGACTCACACCATTACCCTCCATACCTATTTTCGTATGATAACCCAGAGGCAACGTGCGGATAAAACCATCTATATTAGCCATCTTTGCCGCCTGATAAAGTCGAGTTTCATCCAGAGAATCGCTGTCAAGGGCAATATTGTGGGCAAAAGTATCACTGAAGATGAAGCTCTCCTGCATCACAGAGCCTGTCACGCTGCGCCAAAAATGAGGATTTATGGAAGTCAGCGGCACATTACCCACCTTGATACTTCCATGGTTAGGCTGATAAAAACCCTGCAGGAGCTTGATAAGCGTGGTCTTGCCACAGCCGCTCTCCCCCACAATCGCCGTCACCTTACGTTCTGGTATTTCCAGGCTGACGTCATTGAGGGCATAGTTACGCTCAGCCCCATCATAGCTGAAAGTAACGTGCTCTACACGGATGGTCCTGTTCTCAGGCAGTTCGGTAACCTTGTCATCAAGGTCAGTATCCTCATCGGGCTGTGAATGAATCTCATTCAGTCGCTCCAGGCTGATTTTGGCATCCTGGACAGACTGGATGAAGCTGATGAAGTCGTTGATAGGAGCGGAAAGCTGACCGATGATATAGGTGAGAGACATCATCATACCCAGCGTCATATCGCCATGAATGACGTTACGGGCTGCAATGAACGTAATGAGAATATTAGTGGACTGGCTGAAGAAAACGGAACCAGACTGCTGAAACTGACCGATGGTCAACCCTTTCACGCTGATGCGAAAAAGCATCATCTGCACACGCTCCCATTCCCAGCGCTTCTGGCGTTCACAGTTGTTAAGCTTGATGTCCTGCATTCCCTGTATCAGCTGAATCATCTTGTTGCGTTCGGTAGCCGACTGGCTGAAGCGCTTATAGTCTAATTCACGGCGATACTTCATGAAGAATGCAACCCATAATATATATAAGGTGTTTCCCAGCAAAAACACACCAAGCACGAGAAGACTATAATAACCGAGCACAACTGAAAACACGACAAAGTTGGCAAGAGAAAAGATAAACCCCAGCGAGTTGCCCATCAGGAACGATTTTATGCGGGAATGATCTTCTATGCGCTGCATCAGGTCGCCAATCTTCTTTGTATCGAAGAAATGGAGCGGCATCTTCATCAGCTTGACCAGGAAGTCTGAAATCAGGGCAATGTCAATTCGGGTATTCACATGCAGCAATATCCAGCCCCGGATAAAGTTCACGCTGAGCTGGGCGATGAAAAGTACGAGCTGGGCGATGAGGATAAGCGTGACGAAGCCCAGGTTCTTTCCATTGATACCCCTGTCAACCAACGTCTGGGTCAGGAAAGGGAACACCAGCTGCAGCAAGCTGCCCAGCAACATCCCCAGCAGGAGAACCACAACCTGACGGCGGTAGGGCTTGAGATATTTGAAAAAGAACCCCAGACTCTGCCCATGGTTCTCGCACTCCTCCTTGCGCTTGCCAAAGTTCACTCCCGGCACCATCAGCAATGCCATACCACAGTCCCGTCCCTGCACACTGGTGCTTAGCCAGCAGCGCATGAACTCCTCTTCAGTATAGCACAACTTCTGGGAAGCGGGATCTGCGATATAGAAGCGGTAGCGCCCGCTCCGGTTCTTCTTTACCTTATAGCAGACCACGAAATGGTTCTGGTTCCAGTGAAGGATGCAGGGCAGGGAGGCATCGTGGGCCAGCTGTTCCATAGTGATTTTCACTCCCAGCGTACGAAAGCCCAGATACTCGGCTGCCTCGCTGATGCCAAGCATCGATACACCGTTGCGGGTGATGTGGCAATGATTGCGCAACATCTCTGCCGAATACTCCTTACCGTAATATTTCGCTATCATCCGCAACGAGGTGGAACCGCAGTCCATCTCGTCGAGTTGCTGATAATGGGGAAAGCCTTTAATCATAATCAGTTACTTTTTTCCAAATCTGTATCCTATGGAAATCATTCCATAACGAGGGATGCAATTGTATGTCGTTTCAGTCAACTCCTGTTCGTCAAATCCATTATCGAAATTAGTCAACTGATGGAATATGTCATAAGCCTTACATTGAACGGTAATCTTACCTTTCAAGAATGTCTTATACAAGGAAATGTTACTTACAACTCTTGTCTTATTGACTTCCTCTAATTTATAACCTTTACGCGTCAAGGAAGTCAAGTCACCGGAGAACTTAATATCCCATGGCAGGCGACATGCAAGATTAAAACCATACCTTATGTCCCAGGCTTCATAATTAACGGAATTCATCTTGTTTCTTATACTGTTATAGCTAAAACCTGCATTTAATTTCAACGTTAACTCCTTATGCTGAAAGACTAATCTGGCTGTTTCATCCAGGACATCTCGCTTATTTTTGCTACTCTGAAGACCTTCATTCATATGCCCAGACATAAGAGTCGTAACATCTTTCCTATAAACAATTTCATTGTTGATATTCCATGCCCTTGATTTTCCCAATCCCTTATCAACATACAAACGATTCCATGACGCCCAAGTCCCTTTCACGTTCTGGGGAATTACAAGAGAATTACCATTCTTATCATCGTACAATGAACACATTATTATCATGTTAAGCATAAACTGAGACTGCGACGAAAAGTTTACATTCCACTGGCGTTCAGTATTATACCATGCATAGGTAAACTGATAATCGTACATCGATTCTTTTTTCAATCTACCATTACCGGTTGACATCACTAACGGATGAGACGAATCTATAGTTTCAACCAAGTTTAACACAGATGGTTTGCGATAGGATTCCAATTTGTTGAAGAAATGAATCCTGGAATTTTTTCCCTGCCATTTAAGTCGGAATCTTGGACACAGATCAACATAACTCCTCGTAAGAGTAGTATCTACCGAAGAGTTACTATAACTCATATTTTTGCTAAGCATACGCACATCAAAGCCCGCTATCAATTGCCACTTACCCTTTTTATACTCCCAGTTTACCATAGGTTTATGCTCCCTGGACAGGCTGTTGGAATGATAGCTATTGGCATCATACAGATCATCCAAGGTACGCTGACGTGAAACTGACTCGTTACCCTGGGTATAACGATATCCGATTTCCAGACTCATATTATTCAAGAAGTTGAAATGATAAAAACCTTCCAATGTATATGAATAAGATTTCGTCTTGGTATTATCATTGGCTACATAAGAGACAATAGAATCATTTACCGGGAGATAATAGGTTATGTGACTATTCTCTCCTAGTTTCTGGTTATTGTCCGAGTATGAAGCATCGGCATGAAAAATGAGATCATCGCCCCAGGCCAAGGCCTGCGACATTTCTATATTTTCACGAAGTCTAAAATTATGTGCCCTGTTATTCGCCTTGTTGATAGAATAATTCTGCAAATAGTCAAAGGCATTTCTGCCACCTTCATCTATAGCATCAAAAAGCTGCAACACAGAAGAATTTGATGGTATATCCTTATCAAACAGCGCATATTTGTTCAAGTCATCATTTTTGCTCCTGCCATAATCCACCATAGTCTGAAACTGAAAATAGGAAATACCCATCTTCGTAATCTTGTTATTCAAACTGAAGGAAGAATTCCTGCTGTCATTTAAATTCTGAAATATTTTATTGATGTTGGTCTGAGGCAATATGCTGATCTGTTTTTTCTGCTCATCCAAATCTACGCCTTGCCATTGAGCAGCCAAATCTGTAGAAACATAAAAAGTTCCACCGGTTTTCTCTGCAATAGTACTCACGCCAACTTTTTTAGTATTCATAATTGATTTTGGGCTGTCTGAATCCCAAAATGATCCATCGCTGCCAGGCACGCTCGACTGATTGATGTTGTTAAGGTTAGCATACGCAGAAGCATTTACAGAACCTATCATATACCCATCAAATCCTCTTACCTGCCATCTGTCATTAGTACCGACACCAGCCTCTATATTTCCGAAATTATTTTGGCTATATTCCTTTTTCAAGAGAACATCCATCACATTGTCTTTCAAGTCTGTCTTTGTATTCAGGTTGCGGTTCTTTTCTTTGCTCTGCTCAAAGACTTTAAGACTTTTTACCGTATAATACGGCATATTCTCCAACAAAGCCAGATTATTTCCCTTAAACAACTGCTTGCCATTTAAAGTAAGGTAATCTATTTTCTTATCATTGATAAAGATTTCTCCATTGGCTTCAATTCTTGCACCGGGCATCTGCCTGATCAACTCATCAAGCATAGAACCTTCAGGCAGGTTGAATGCGTCTGCATTATACACTAAGGTATCTCCTTTGTGAAAGAACTTGATTCTGGTAGCACGCACGGTTACCTCACCCAACTCATTATCACCAGTCAGGCTATGTTTAGACTTCAGCCTTACCAGTTTTATAGCTGGAATCCACCGCCGTAAGACTCTTGCCGCATGCTTTAATTTGTAATTGACTGTAATAGACTTGTAGCCTTCACAATCTACCTTTATGATATATGATTCAACCTTAGCAGGAACTTTGAAGGAAAATGAAGAAGCAACCATATAGCCAGAAGGACGTTCATTTCTCACAGACATTGTATCTATAACAGTACTGTCTGTTGACATCAATGTTACTTTAGCCTTTTCCAAGCCATAATCAGTAAATGAATCCATCACAAAGCCAATCAACTCTATCGTTCTACCAGCAGACTGAGCGACGGCTATTAAGTTCATTACACAAAAGGTAAAAACCAACAATATTTTTAAGCATAAATGTTTCATCTTATCAATATTTAATTAATACACATACTTGTAGATTTTCTATCATGTCAAATTCTGCCAGCAGCATTTTACTAAGCTCACTATTACTTTTGAGGTGAAATGAAGCAATTGACTTTTCCAATGTATCTTTGAGAGACTCTTTCATATTTTCTTCTATAAAGAACATATAATGACTAGTCAATTCTGACAAATTTCCAAGATACCTTAATATCTCATTATTTCCACCTAACTGATTAAGAAAAAGCAGAGAATCATATTTGTCATCATCCTCAACATAAATTGGCTGAGTCCAATCTACAACTTGACAATACTCTGCTATATTCATTTTTTGAGCCAAATGGAAAGCTTGGTCGTTGTCACAAATACCATTAGCTAGAATTTCCATTCCAAGAAGAGCATCTAAATAAATCAGGTTATCACCTACTACCAGTACAGAAGAAATATCTAGAACTTTCATGATCTCAACAAGGCTTTCAGCTATTCTATTGTCATAATCAAAGCAACTCTCATATTCATGAAAATGCTCTAAAAGATAATAGTCTATATATTCCATCAACTTTGTACTTATTGGTGAAACCATTTTACGTGCAAAGAAGTGATTTTTATCAAGCATAAACTTAAAGTGCTCTTCTCCCAAATTAGCTGGTCGATTTCCGTTTTCTTCTCTCCACCTGATGAATCTCAAGTTATTCTCCGAACAAATTTTATCTTCATCATAGTAATTCAAAAGTACGGTATGAATATAAATTTCTTCAGATGCAAATGTATGATTCAAACGCTTTAAAAAGCCTGGATGTTCCTTTGTGTAACGTAACAAAAATGCACATGCCTCTCTTGTCATAGAACACCATTGTGATCCCAAATAAATTTTATCTGGGAAATGGGATGTTGGGCGTTTTATTTGATATTTCACCTGAAAGCCTCGCAAGAAGTTGGTAATACAATACCTCTTAGGATTTCTTACTTGATAATAGTCATAAGGCAAGAAATACAACAACCGACGATCAATTTCTCTAAACGTAGCTATTCTACAGTCAAAATAACTTTGCCCTGGATTATTGTCGAAGAATTGCAGGAAGCTTTCGTAGGGCTTTATGGGATAATCTTGCCCACTTATGATATGATAATAATCTGCATTTGAATTATTTATCGCAATATTGAGCACCTTGATTTCAGTCTTCAAAATACTATAACCTCCCCAATGCAATCTGTCATGACCACAATACTTTATTCGGTTATTGCGGTCAAGCAGATCGTTGATTACAGGCATATCAGTAGCCTTGCAATCTATATTCAAGAATAGATCACATTCTTCATGGTTCAAATATTCCAAAACCTTTCCCAATATTTGCCATTCATTATGAGCTAATATAATAAAGGCATGTCTCATAGGCATTATTGTTTTTGTGACAAGTACAAAAGAACGTTGTTCTTTACGCTATTTTCAATTTGTTTTTTATTACAATTAATTTTTTGTCCTTCTACCTGCTTTTGAATGCAATTGGCATAACATGAAGGTAGCAATTTACATTCCAGGCAACTCTCATTTTCAAAAGAAGACCGGACGAAGTAATCGTAAAAATGATTATTCGGCACAAATTCACCATCATTGTCAATTTTACCAATTGAATACTTTTCGGAAAAATCCCGGGCAGTACATTTGAATACAGACAAATCATAATTAACAACAAACTGTTTCATATTTTCTGTATAACACTGATAACACGACAAATCAGTTAAATTCTTTTTATATCCATGAGAGACAAACTGCTCCATTTTTCGAGTTATATCGTCACCCTGCATATTACGGTCATCTTTAAATTGCCAGACAAGCTGAGGCATGACGGTTATTTTATTTCGTATATCCAAAGGAAATACGTTCACTATTTCATCTATAGACTCCATATTCTTTGGGGTATAATTAATTCTAACCGTCATGTCTATATTGGGAATCGCCCTACATAAGGCTATGATATTAGAAGTTATAACCTCGTAAGAATTATGAACATCTTTTGAGAAACGAGTCTTGTTATGGAAACGTTTTCCTCCATCCAAGGTAATCTGAAATGATGTTAGCTGAATCTCCTTTAGTTTCTCTATCATGGAAGAATTTACTAAATAACCATTTGTTGTAATGGTATTCCGAAAAGCCACATTATTATTGGCACAGATTTCTTGTACTTTTTTTGAAATCGGATAGACCACCTCTTGAAAATACATCAGGGGTTCACCGCCAAACCAATCTAACTGAAAGTGTTTAATTTTTCCGTCTATTATGGTTTTCCTGCAAAATTCAAGGACTTTCGCTACATCTTCGGAAGTCATAAAACCATCATGGTGGTTTTCGTAACAATACCAACAATGAAAGTTGCAATCCAGCGTTGGAAGAATCGTCACCCTTGCCATATCGTTGGAGAAACGACGAATCTTACAATTTGCTAAAATTATATTTTCCTCATTTAGATTGGTGTCACAGACCACACCATTGGCATGCAACTCCTCCAAGATTTCATCATCCAAAGTATCCACTTCAGAATCTGGCACAGACAGTCGTCGAAATAGTTCTTCGTCTATTTCGAGTAAAGAAGACCGCAACTGGTTATAAACAAATTTGCGGTCTTCTTTTTCTACGTAAATATTATACTTACTAACTTTCATTAGTTAACACAATGACACTTGTAAGCTCCATTAATGTTATCACCGCTGCCCTGACAAGTACAGCTACCAGACGAATTAGAGTTATTGCCACCAAGGATATGAAACATAGAATCCTTATCAACTACATTCGCAGGTTTGATTTTCTTAATTATCTGCATAATTCCAAAATTTAAAAGATTAATACTAAAAAAACTTATATTTATACTTTTCTTCCGTCAAGAGTTCCAAACAAATTTTAACCCCCTTTTTTACAGAATCCATTACATCTGTATCTACATAATCATCATTGATATTGAGTATAGCTAATACGTCAGCAAAGCTAGTAGCCCGTTTATCAACTTCTGGCAGAAACTTCATAATTTCACACAGAGAAATATCATACTGCCGTAAATAATCGACAAAAACTGATAATTTTCGAATTTCCTGTTCCGTTACTGAAGATTCAATATCAGCACGATGCTTGAAATATATTTCATCAACAGCTCTTTTTGCCATATCCAAATATATTCTCTTTTCTGAAACCATAGAATATAAACAGAAAAAACATACTACAGGAACCAACTCGGAAGTCAACATCCTATATAGTTTTCCATTTGTAAGCTCTACTATTATGTCATCTACTCTTTTCCTCAATTTCTTATAATCCTCATAATCTGTATCGGAACAAGTACATTCCATATATATAGCAATTTCTTTTTTAAGCTTGTTTTTTTGTAAATATTCTAGCATAATTTGATAATTCTCGTTTGTTATAGTCTGTACAGGACGGGTATGAACTGCCTGGACAGAATCAACAATGGCTATATCTCTTTTATTGCTATTTATCAATAAAGGCCAATGATACTCTATACCACACCAACGCACATGCTCTTCAAACGTATCCATCACTGCCATAAGAGCTTCACGTGAAAAGCAAGGCATCATCATTTCGACAAAATTAGTATATCGTATTGTACACATTGGATTGTGCAATGTATGTTCATACGTATAATAAGAATTACTCAATGAAGGTTGAGCGATTTTAAGCCTGTATTCCTTCATCAATTCAAATAACTTATTGACCGAATCTACAGAGATTTGAATATCATCATCCAACAACAGGAAATAATCATATTGTTCTATAAACTGAGGGTGCATTTGAAAATATTGAAAAGACATATCCATTTTGTAACCTTTCAGTTTACATACAAACTTTGAATCCCCAAGATACTTATTATAAGTATCGTCATAAACAAGCAAATGCAAATCAAAATTAGCTGTATCATAGCACAATTGACGATGCAAGCTTCCATCGCCAACTGACACAATAACACAATTCTTTTTTGACGTGTTTAGATTGTTAATTATTACTTGTTTATTCATCGTTTTTGTTATTTTTTAGACACAAATTTATATAAAAAATCAGAACCCCCAAAACTTATATTTATTTATTAACGTTTTTAACCCCGCTTAACAGTACCTAATTATCTCCTTTTCGAATTCCTATCTTTTTATATATGCTCTGAATTTGTATTAAGGCTCAGAAGAGATTATTCATCAATGGACAATTTCATCTGAGCCTTTATTTATTAGAATACTTATTTAGTCTAGAAGATTACTTCTCTGCTGACTGACCTGCTGATGTTGGCCAATATGGGTTCTGATACAATGGACTCTTCTCTACAGAAGAATAATCACTTGCTGTAAGCAGGAACTGCTTGATAGGAAGTGGCTGCAGATAGTGAGCCATGTGCCAGGTGAAACCATCCTTGTAGCTGTTGATAGCTGTCATGTTCACCTCCAATGGACGATAGTACTCGCTCAGAGAAGAGCTTGATACGTTGGCATTAGAAGAGCCATCGGCATTCAGGTTGTTATACCAGCTCTGCATTGGAGTATTCCAGAGATGAATACCCTCCATATGAGCAGGAGTTGTCATCAACTGATCGTATGAACGCCAGCGCTGCAAATCCATACCACGAAGACCTTCTGAAATCAACTCGCAGCGACGCTCACGGCGGATATTGTAGAGAGTCTTATCGGTCAACTGCTTGCCTGCAGAGTAAGAACCCCAGTCGGCAGTTTCCTTGCTCATCTCAGTAGCATCGATGGTAACCTGCGGATTAACAGCATCACCTGTGAAGCCGGCAGCCTTACGTACATCCTTCCAATACTCCAGAACCTTGCCAGAAAGACTGTTGGTCAACATATACTCAGCCTCCATATAGTTCAGCAGCGCCTCGGTAGCACGGAAGATTTCAGCTGCATTGTAGCAGTTACCATTACCTGTATTAGCCTTATCAAAGGTACCACCCTTACGGATTGCATAACCTGTAGAATAGTCATTCTCGGCATTACGTGTGGTAATGGTTGGATATGGCTCGTCGATGACATAGTGATCCTCAGGAGCAGACATATTCTTGAATACATTCTTCTGTCCAGGAACCTTCAGGAAGATGGTGAGACGAGGGTCACGATTGGTAGCTACATCGGCGATAGTCTGGTCGCTATAGGTATAGGCTGAATTATAGATAGGCTTACCATCCTTCATCACATAGCCCTCTACCATAGAGCGGGTGAGACCTACGCCAAAGTCTCCATGCTGGACACCAACCTCCACATTATTGACTACACCCAACTCCTTGCTATACTGGCGCCAAAGGATAACCTCAGGTGTACCCGACATATCTGTAGTACCCCAGATATTGAAGTAAGGGTTCTGAGGATCACCTTCCTTCTGAGGAATAGTACCGGTGTTCACCATCAACTGATCCTTATACTTGTCAGCTACCATTTCGGCAGCCTTGGCACTCTCCTGCAGGAAATACTTAGCCTCAGCATCAACAGAACCTGTAGGATACTGATAGTTGGCATTATACTCCTTAGCCTTGCCTGGCCATCCCTCGCCGTTAGGAACGAAAGCTGTGCCGGCAAAATAAGTCAGCCAAGAACCCTCGTAGAGAGCTACACGGCTCTTGAACAGGCGGGCTGCATCTGGAGAGATACGGGTATGGTTCTTGTCAAAACCATCCTGCATCAGCGAGATAGCCTTGTCCAGGTCTTCCATGATGAAACGAGCCACCTCGTTGCAAGGCTGACGCTTGTTGGCAGCCACCAGGATTTCCTCATTGTCAGGGAATGCCTCGGTTACAACAGGAAGGTCGCCCCACTTCTGCAACATATCAAAGTAGCAGTATGCTCTCATGAAGTAGATCTCACCGATATACTGGTTGATGATAGCCTCACTACCAGAGATCTTACCAGCCTTCTGAGCCTCGAGGATAGAATTGAGCTGATAGTTGATGTTGCGGATATTATTCCAAGACCACTTGTCGTTATCATTGTCTGTTTTCCAAAGTCCTGTGGCAAACTTGCTATCACCATACCAGTTGATCTGGTTGTCGGTATTCACATCGCCGGCATAAAGACCGTAGCTCCAGTTGGCGTGTCCTGGCAAGACATCACCATAGAACTGATCGGCAGCAGCTTTCACCTTTGCCTCTGAAGTAAAGAATCCATCAGAAGGTAAGCTTGATGGTGGCTCCTGCTCCAGATAATCACTACAAGAAGAGAAGGATGCAGCAAGTGCCAATGACATAAGTGCTATATGTTTGAATTTCATATTAATATCTCCTTTTAATTATAATGTAACGTTAACACCGAAAGAGAAAGTGCGAGAAAGAGGATAACCATTACCATAAGCGGTATCGATGGTCTCTGGGTCGAACTGACTTGGAAGATCGGTGATAGTGAACAAATTCTCTGCTGAAACGAAGAAGCGGACATTGCCCAAACCTGCCTTAGAAACCAAGCTCTGTGGCAAGGTATATCCAACCTGAAGGTTCTTCATACGCAAATAAGCTGCATTGAGCAAATAGCGTGTCTGGGTATGAATGTTCTTCTCGCTGTACTGTGGACGTGGCAGATAGGCATTCAGATTCTCTGATTCGTAGCCATTCTTGACAGACCAGGTTTCTGAATCACGGAAGTAGTCCTGAACGCCGGTAATACCTGCTGCCCACCATACACCAGAGTCGGTAGCTCCAAACAGATATTCTCTCGCACCCCATGAATCTTTCACATTATAATCACGCTTCATGACACCCTGCATGAATGCACGGAAGTCGAATCCCTTCCAGCTGGCGGTGAGATCGAGACCGAAGAGATAACGAGGAGTATTGTTACCGATAACCTTCAGGTCGCCATGGTCTGCCAATGTATTGCTGCCATTGGAGATCTTGCCGTCGCCATCCAGATCCTTGTACATGATATCACCAGCAGCCCACTTGTCGCCAAGCTGGCTCTGTCCACCATTTGGCAAAGTAGCCAGATGCTGGTTCATCTCATCATTAGTCTTGGCAATTCCGATGGTTTCATAACCCCAGATTTCGCCTACCTTGCGGTTCTCGATATAGCTAGACAAGGAACCGGTAGGGTTGTTTGGATAACGGGTTACCTTAGCCTGAGCATCTGAAACATTGAATGTTACACCATAGTTCAAGCCATTCTCCAGATGATCGCGCCAGCCAATCTGCAACTCCCAACCAGTGGTACGGAGGTCAGTATTGTTGGTCTTAGGAACAGCAGTTCCCAAAAGTGCAGGCAACTCTGGAGCAGGACCAACCATATCCTTGGTATTACGTACATAATAATCGAAGGAACCGGTCAGGCGGTTATTGAAAGCACCCCAGTCGAGACCGATATCATAGCTTTCTACCTTTTCCCAACCCAAGGCTGCAGAAACCAGACCTGGAGCTGCAGTAATGTTGGTCTTCTTGCCACCCTGGAGCCAGGTTCCTGATACAGATTTATAAGCTACAGTAGAATAGGTCTGATACCAGTTGTCAATATTCTGGTTACCCAAAGAACCGTAAGATGCACGGAGCTTCAAGGTATTTACAGTATTCTCCAATGGCTTCCAGAAGTTCTCGTGAGCGATGTTCCAACCCAAAGAGAAAGATGGGAAGGTCTTCCACATATTGTTTCTACGGAACTTGGATGTACCATCATGACGGATATTGAACTCGAAAAGATACTTCTCATCATAGTTGTAGTTCAAGCGGCCGAAGAAGCCGGCTGTCTGCCACTGGTTGCGTCCACCATTCACGGAAGGAACGATTTCCTTACCTTCGTAGCTCAAGCCATTGGTCAGATCCACCTCCAGACGAGACTCATCCAAGACACCATCACGCTGCAGACCGAATTCGGTCTTTCTCAACTGCTCTGCCTGGAAACCACCCATTACGTGGAAGTTATGCTTCTTAGCCAGAGAGAAGTTGTACTCGGTATAAGCCTGGAAGTTATAGTAGTTCTCCTTATATTCATCCTCATGAACATTGGAACCCTTGTCGTAAACGATAGGATTGCCGGCAACATCATGGTTGTAGAGCATCTTCTTGTCCCAGTGGCGTGCTGTGTTCTCTGAACGATAGGTGAAGTCGATATGAGTTCTCCAGTTCTTGATAGGCTCAATCAACAGGTTCACCTGCTGGTTCAGGATGTCACGCTCCTTGGTATCCTTACCTGCTGTAGCCAGACCGAGGGCAGGAGAAGGTGCAGAATAATAGTAACCGTTGCGATCCTGCAAAGGCAATACTGGCCAACCCTGACGTGCCAAGTCCTTATACAGATTGTCTGTCAATGTAGCAGGGCGCTGGAAATCGGTACGGGTCCAGCGGGTAGAATAATCCAGATGCAGCCAATCGGTAATCTGCGCACCAATCTTAGCTGTAGTATTATAACGGTCGTTCTTATCCTTATCCAACTTCATATAGCCGCCATTGTGCAGGTAGTTGAAAGAAGCATAGAAATTAAACTTATCATTACCGCCGCTTACACTTGCGTTATGCTCCTGAGAGAAGGCTGTGCTCTTATACAAGGCATCATACCAATCAACGTCATCTACACCAAAGCCGTAGCCATCATTCCATGTTGTGCCGTTGCTGGAATCGATACCGTAGAGCAGGTTACCATTGGCATCCTTTCGGGTACCAGGACCTACAGGAGTGGCATTGTGATAAGCCACGATCTTATCCATACGCTCCTGATCGAAGAACACACCACTACCACCATTGGTATGAGCATCGTTTACCCATGCTGCATAGTCAACAGAGTTCATCATGTGCTTGCCACGAATCATTCCGCTGAAACGGAAGCTGTTGTTATAGTTGACTGTAACCTTACCCGACTTACCTTTCTTGGTAGTAACCAGGATCACACCGAAAGGTGCACGGGAACCATAGATAGAAGATGCAGCAGCATCCTTCAATACAGATACACTTTCGATATCCTGTGGGTTGATGGTATTCAAATCACCCTCAGAACCATCAATCAAGATCAATGGAGTACCCTTGGAACCCTCACCAATGGTAGTAGTACCACGTACATTTACATTAGGAGTAGCATCCATAGAACCAGATGAGCTGGAAATCTGCAAACCAGGAACCAGACCCTGCAATGCCTGGGTAGCATTGGCAACAGGACGGGAAGCAATCTCCTTGCTGTCGATTACAGAGACAGCACCAGTGAGGTTTACCTTCTTCTGAGTACCGAAACCTACGACAACTACTTCACTCAAAGCCTGATTGTCGTCTTCCAAAGTAACGTTCAACGGACCATTACCAGCTTTTACCGTCATGGTCTTATAACCTATATAAGACACTTCGACCATAGCACCTGGAGCAGCACTGAGCGAGAAGTTACCATCAATATCGGTAACAGTACCCGTCTTGGAACCCTTAACCTTTACGGTAGCACCGATTACCGGCTCACCAGAAGGATCAAGAACCTGACCTTTAACGACACCCGACTGCTGAACAACCTGAGCTGTAGAAGCTGCCATGATAGATTGTGGAGGCAAAGCAACACCAGTTGCCAAAGCTGCCAAAGCCATCAATCTTCTAGACGATGTTATTAGCTTAAGATTTTCCATTTTAAGTTGTATTTTTATTTGTGTTAGTTATATTATACAGTTTATGTAAAAAATGTAAAGTGCCCCTTCGCTTTGATCGAGGCAACATTTTTGATTTATGATTGCAAATTTCGGTCTTTTTTATCATATATTAGGGAAAATTTCGCTAAAATAAGGGAAAAATTCGGGAAAAAAGCTGTAAATTTGCACCCAAATACAAATAAATACTAATAATCGAGATGAGAATAACATATTTGATACTGACTTTTGTGTGCTGCATCATTGCTAAAGCGGAAACATTTCCATACCGCAGCATTGCATCTTTTAACATTTCGCCAGCGTCTGAAAGCTACTGCATGATGTTCGATAGCGAAGGAATGATGTGGGTGGGAACCAATTCCGGACTCAAATCATACGATGGCTATACCGTGAAATCGTACAAATCGAATGCACTTTCTCCAGGTATTCTTCCCAACAACGACATCCGTTCCATGGCAGAAGACCACGAGCACAATCTCTGGCTGGGAACCCGAAACGGCCTGGTAAAGATAAACCGGAAGACTGGCGTTTTCAAGACCTATTTCCTGCCAAGCGAAGATCAGAGAATCATCTACCATCTCTTTGTTTCGAGAGATGGTACACTCTGGGTTGGTACAGATGGAGGATTATCTTATTTCAATCCGGAAAATGAATCCTTCTATACCTATACTTCCAGGAATGCCTGGCTCATCAATGAAAACGGAAAGAAACAACGCCTCAATTCTTTCAGCGTAAAATGTGTAGCAGAAGACAAAAACGGCGACCTTCTCATCGGTACCTGGTCTTCTGGACTGATGCGTCTGAAACGTGGTAGCAACGTATTCCGAAGCTATCCGAAGCTGAATGATAGGAATTCAGCCTACTCGCTCTTTTTCGACAAGAATCATCATCTCTGGGTAGGAACCTGGGGATATGGAGTGCTGTGCATCAGCAATCCGGACAATCTGAAGAATCCGCAATATCATCAATATCCATACGCCACCAACAACTTCGACATCTTCTATAAATTCGTAGAAGACCCTATCACCAATACTCTATGGGCATGTACCAGAGAAGGTATCTGCTATTTAGATGAAGACCAGCCGCAAGCAGGCTGGAGCAAATATACCCAGATTGGCAACAACCGACTCATCTACTGCAATGACATCAGCACGGATGGAGCGGGAAATATCTGGCTCTGTACGCAGAATGATGGAGTTCTACAGATTACCACCCCCCCATCTCTCTTCAAGCAGTGGTATCTGGGCAACCTGCAGAATGCCCCTACCATCAACTATGTCAATGCGATTCTCACTACCGACGGTAAATGGTTCTGGCTCGGACTCAATCCGTACGGAATAGCGCTCTACAATCGAGATACCGGTGACACCTATTATAATAAAGGCATTCCGGGCTTTGGTAAACTGAGCAGCTATACCCTTACCACCAGCATTACCAGCATCGTGAAACGAAGCAATGATGAAATATGGTTTGCCGTCAACAACTACGGTGTCATCATCAAACCGAAGGAAAAAGAAGCCTTCTGCCTGGACAACACCAATACGAACTACATAAAAGAAAATTTCGTTAATGCTGTTTTCGAATCGAAAGACAAGACGATGTGGATAGGAAGCCGAAATGGTATGAGTATCGTATATCCAGACAATACAGGCTACTTCCTGACCATGAAAGAAGGCAAGAAAGACTTCAGCAGCTGCGACATCCGTAACATCTGCCAGGATAGGCAAGGCAACATTTGGGTTTCTACAGATAATGAGGGTATTATCCGTATATCGGGCAAAACCCGGAATATCCGTTCACTAAAATACAGACAATACTGCCCTAAAAACGGCAAATATGCCATTAACGATGCGCAGAAATGCATGGAAGACAATCAAGGTCGCCTTTGGGCTATTTCAAATAGTGGCGGACTCTTCCTATATAATAAGGTGGAAGACCGTTTTGAATACCAGAACCGAAAGCTTCATCTTCCGGATGATCAGACCTTCTCTGTAGAAGGCGATGCTTCCGGCAATATCTGGGTAGCGCTCAACAAGGCACTGGCATATATCACCTGGAAAAATCAGGAGTCAGACCATTTGCGCAACATCACTTATTTCACCCAAGAAGATGGATTGGGAGAAATCAAGTTCTCGGCAGATGCCAGTTATCAGTTCGGCAAGGAAATCTTTTTCGGAACAAGAGCAGGCTTTTTCTCTTTCCCTCCGTCGGCTATGACAAAAATGAAAAATCACAGAAACTGCAAGCTCGTCATCACCGACTTAATCATTGATGACGTATCATTTGCACAACTGGATTCTGTTCTCAAAAGTGACATTTCCGAAGAAATGCCACATTACACAAAAAGGATTTCCATACCTTCCAATGTGAAGAAGTTTGATATCGAATTCTCACTCCTCACATACGGTAATACACGAAAGAACAGCTATGCCTACCAGCTGGAAGGATATGACGAAGACTGGCAATACAGCAAACAGGATGAACATAAAGCTACTTTCCAGAACCTGAATGCAGGCACCTACAAGTTACATCTGAAGGCAAACGACGGCTACGGCAAGTGGCAGGAACTGCCATACACCATCACCATCAAGGTGCTGCCACCTTGGTATGCATCACGCCTTGCCTTCATGCTCTATATCCTGATGCTCATTGGCGGCATCTTTGCTGCTGCCAGATGGTATAAGGAGCGGGTGAAGACCAGAAACAGCTTGCAGATGGGTGTTATACTTACCAATATCACCCACGAGCTGCTCACCCCTCTTACCGTCATCTCTGCCACCATCTACAAACTCAAGGCGATGGCACCACAGTATGAGGAAGATTACATGGTGATGGACAGCAACATCAACCGCACCACCCGACTCCTGCGACAGATCCTGGAAGTGAGAAAGTCGCAGGCAGGACAGCTGCATCTGCTCGTGAGCCGCAGAAACCTGATTTCGTTCATAGAAGAAGCTTGCGAGAATATCCGTCCGATGGCTGAACACCAGAAGATTACCCTATCCCTGGAGAAGCCGAAGGCTGAAGGTATGGCATGGTTTGATGCCGACAAGATGGATAAGATCATCTACAATCTGCTCTCCAACGCCATTAAATATAATAAGGTGGGAGGCAAGATTGATGTATCACTCAGCCTCAGCAAGGAGCAGGCGGTCATCACGATTGCCGATAATGGCATCGGTATGTCGAAGGAGAAGATGAAGCATCTCTACACCCGATTCTTCGATGGCGACTACCGCAAGCAGAACATGCCAGGAACCGGTATCGGACTGTCGCTGACCCACGACCTGGTGAAACTGCATCATGGCAACATCCAATGTGAGAGTCAAGAAGGCGAAGGCACTACCTTCACCATTACCCTGCCTATCAGAAAGAGTGCCTATGCACCAGATGAAATAGACAATTCAGACAAACCAAATGCAGTAAATCAGGAAGCCATCAGACAGGCAAGCCAGGAAACGGAGCAGGAATCCCAACCTGCTTCTGAAGACAAACCTAAGCTGGCACCTGTCCACCAGAGCATCTTCATCCGTAAGAATGCGAGCAAGATCCTGGTGGTGGAGGACAACGAGGAACTGCTCGCCCTGATGCTGCAGGTATTGAGCAAGAACTATCATGTGTTTACGGCAAAGAACGGAAAGCAGGCGATAAACATCATCATGAAGGAGAAACTCGACCTCGTGGTGAGCGATGTGATGATGCCTATCATGGATGGTATCGAACTGACCAAGCAGCTGAAGTCTGACAAGAGTTTCTGGCAGTTGCCAATCATCCTGCTCACCGCCAAGAACAAGGAAGAGGACAAGACCGAGGCTTATGCCGTAGGAGCAGATGCCTACATCACCAAGCCTTTCAAGTTTGAGGAGCTGGAAGTCCGGATCAATGCCCTTCTTGCCAACCGCAAGAAGATGATAGAGAAGATTCAGGCAGAAGTTTCGCTCCAAACCAGCACAGAGAGCGAAACACAGACTGCGTTACATTTGAGCAACCCAGATCAGGCATTCATCACTCGTGCCACAGAGGTAGTGATGCAACATCTTGCAGATGGCGATTACAACCGCGAGTCTTTTGCCAAGGATATGGTGATGAGCGAATCCACTCTATATAATAAGGTGAAAGCCACAACAGGGCAAACGGTCATTGCCTTCATCACCAGCATCCGCCTGAAGGAAGCGCAGCGCATCATCCGGTCGAACCCTAACATTCTGATCAGCGATGTGGCAACCCAGGTGGGCTTCAACACTCCGAAGTATTTCTCCAAATGCTTCAAGAAGGAGTTCGGCATCTTCCCGAAGGAGTATGCTGAGAAACTGAAAAACGTCAATTAGCATGATTAGTCGTGGAAATCCATTGTTTTTCCGCACATTTCCACGACTAATCAATACCTGAACTTTCGCAAGTTTTGTCCTACACGCCCTGTTTTACTCTAATAGAGCAAGCTTTGAGCGCA